>NZ_KV796533.1:192163-220641 GCF_001809225.1 Corynebacterium sp. HMSC077G07
TAAACTTGCACAGTTTCACATTTGCAGCCCGTATTCACGCGTGCAGCCGGTAATTTATGGGGCCTGACCAGTTACTATCTTGAGAATCACACACTGTTTGTCTATTAACCCGCTCTCTAGGGAGCTCCTTAGAAGAGAGCTTTCTACAGGAAGTTCTCGTCGAAACTAGGGTCCACCTCAACCGGATCAATGCCCAGATATACCGCCACGAGGCGGGTCAGTACATATTGCAGCATCTGGTCCAGTTCCACTCGACCCGACACACGGCGCTCAATGGGGCGGCGGAACACTACTACGCAGGGGCGGGTGGGGTTGCCTACGCGGTCAATGCCAGCGGGGATAAGCCGTCCCAGCGGTACAGGTCCGTCAGCGACAATCTCTTCCGGGAAATACATGTCCGGGCGCAACTGCATGCGAGGAATCGTGTCGATGGCGATGTCCAGGTGTGACAGTTGCCGGGACCAGCGCTGATCCAATGGGGCGTAGGCGTCAATAACCGCCTGGTCAAAAGCTTCTGAACGGCTCTTCCATCGGGGTACCTCCGGCGGCAACAGAGGTCCCCGAGGTCCGCGACCGCGTCGCAGTGAGCGTCGCAAAGAGCGCGGAGTATAAGCCGATGAATTCATATTTGTTGAGCTTAATCGGTCGGATCGTCAACGTGGGTGAGGCCAGCTTCCGGCCATGTCGCAGGTTTACTGGGTAAGGCTGGGGTGCCCCGGGGGAGCGTCGGAAAGCGAAAAACGCCCGAGTGGGAGAAAAACTATCGAAACTTAAAGTTAGGGTCTAGACTTTGATGCCGTGAGTGTTTTTAGACGTTGTTGCCGGCCCGGCTGTGGCAAACCTGCCGTAGCTACGTTGACGTATGCCTACGCGGAGTCGACGGCTGTGGTGGGGCCGCTCGCCGCCGCGTCCGAACCGCATAGCTGGGATCTCTGTGAGAAGCACGCGCGTTCTATCACCGCACCGCTGGGTTGGGAGCTCGTGCGTTACGACGTGCCGACGCCCGCCCAGGACGATGATGATTTGACCGCATTGGCGGAAGCCGTCCGTGAAGCTGGCCGCAACGCGACTGGCCTGGTGCTGCGGGATGAGGTCGACAACCGTCCTCAGACCTACAAGATTGATTCCAGCCGTCACCCGTCGACGCGGAAATCCGCGCGCGGTCACCTGCATGTAGTTCGCGATCCGGAGGATTCGGACGACTAACGGGTCGGGCGCCGTGCCCCAGCTCATGCCATCTTGCCGCGGCATTTCTTTGTGAGAGCCTCTCTGGGGCTAGTATCATTTTTCACAAAACTGATACTTACCCAGAGAGGTTTTTCGTGGGCACTTACAATCGTTCCGATTTGGATGCCGTCATCAAGGCCTATGACGTGCGCGGTGTTGTCGGTGAGGGCATCGACGCGGACCTCGTCGGAGCCATCGGCGCCGCCTTTGGGCACATCATGCGTTCAGAGGGCGCAACGCGTGTCGTAGTTGGCCACGATATGCGTGAGTCCTCGCCGGAGTTGGCGGCTAGTTTCGCCGATGGCGCGGCAGCGCAGGGGCTCAATGTCACCCTGCTCGGCCTGACCTCTACGGACGAGCTGTATTTCGCCTCCGGAGTAAGGGAATGCCCGGGCGCGATGTTCACTGCCAGCCACAACCCAGCTGAATACAACGGCATCAAGATGTGCCGTTCGCTGGCCCGCCCAATCGGGCAGGAGACAGGGCTTGCTCAGATTAAGGACCTGCTTGTCGACGGAATTCCGGAGTACACCGGCACTCCGGGCGAAATTGATCGTGAGGATGTTCTGCAGGATTACGCGGCGTTCCTCCATGGGCTGGTCGACATTCGCTCCGGCCGTCGCCTGAAGGTTGCAGTCGATGCCGGTAACGGTATGGGGGGACTGACAGTTCCGGCAGTGCTCGGAGAAGACATGGATGTTGCTGATCTCTACTTTGAGCTCGACGGCAACTTCCCGAATCACGAGGCCAATCCATTGGAGCCCGCCAACCTCGTTGACCTACAGAAGTTTACGGTGGAGCAGGGCGCAGACATCGGTATTGCCTTCGATGGCGACGCTGACCGCTGCTTCGTCGTCGACGAGAAGGGCAACCCGGTCAGCCCATCGGCCATCTGTGCGTTGGTGACCACCCGCTACCTGGAGCAGAACCCGGGTGCGGCTATCATCCATAACCTGATCACATCGCACGTCGTGCCGGAGATGATTGTGGAAAACGGCGGAACCCCGGTTCGTACCCGTGTTGGGCACTCCTTTATTAAGGCGCAAATGGCCGAGCACAGTGCTGTTTTTGGTGGCGAGCATTCAGCGCACTACTACTTCAAGGAATTCTTCAACGCAGACTCCGGCATGCTGGCTGCCATGCATGTCCTGGCCGCACTGGCCGAGCAGGATAAGCCGCTGAGTGAATTCATGGCCGAGTACAACCGCTACGAGGCCTCCGGTGAGATTAACTCCCGCCTGGGTAGTGCCGAGGAGCAGCAGGCCAAGCAGAAGGAAATCGAGGCCGCGTTTGCCGATCGCACGGAGTCCTCGGACTGGATGGATGGCCTGACCATTGAGCTGGCGGACTCCAAGGCGTGGTTCAACGTCCGGGCCTCCAATACGGAGCCGCTGCTGCGTCTGAACGTCGAGGCTCCGACGCGTGCTGAGGTCGATGCGCTTGTCGACGAAGTTCTCGGCATCATCCGCGGTTAATCAACCCCACGCGCCCGTTTTCAGGCATGCTTGGGAGTATGACCTCGTCATTCGACTCCTCCCATAACCCGCGCCAAGAGGCCCTGTTCTATCGTATGGCCACTGCCGGTGCAGGTCTCAGAGCTGCTGCTTCCGCGACTCGCGGGGGTGCGTTTGCTCAACTTTCACTGCCGCGCAGTGCGGTCATCCTCGTGGGAAATCGTCGGGCGCAGCTCGCTGCCGAATCCGTGCGCGCGCTTGCCGACGATATCCGCTGTCCGGTGGTAATTGCGCATCAGTTGCCCAGTTATGTCGGTGCCCTCGACTTGGTCATCGTCTGTGACGACAACCCCGGCAGCCCACTGGGGGCAGCTCTGGCTGAAGCTGATAGGCGAGGTGCTGCCACGGTCGTGGTGGATCCCGGTGAAGGGCCATTGCGTGCCGCCGGTAGCCCCGATACGGTTGTGGTTCCGCGCCCGGCGATGGCGGAGTCCGCGTCCTTTACCGCCTATGTCGGTGCCATCGCCAGCGCGCTCACCGAATGCGGTGCCACCACCCTGGCTCCGGCCGGGGTAGTGGAGGAAGTCGCTGATGCGGTGGACGCCGATATTGCCGCCTGTGCTCCGCAGCGAGATGAAACAGTTAACCCCGCGCGGCAGGTAGCGCAGTGGGTGGCAGGCCGCAGAATGCTTGCAGTGTCGACGACCTCGGCGCTGGCGCCGGTAGCGGAACTGGCATCGTTACAGATGCTTGAGGCAGGCGTGGTCTCGGCAGCGTCGTCGATAAGCGAATTGTCTCTTAGTGTGGGCGCGTTGCTCGCTGCAGAACCCCAGGAAAGCCGCGATATTTTCTATGACCCGTTTATTGATGGTGGGGATGAAGGGGCGACAGTGCTACCGTTGGGGGCGATTGTTTTAGCTGCGCCGAACAATGTGGGCCACTACCGGGACCACTACGGCGAGGTTGGATGGGCTCGTGTGGAGTGCCCTGCGCTCGATGCGGAGACTCATCATCCATTGGTTGAAGTATGTGTTGCTGCAGCCAGAGTTGGTGCGATTGCGGCGTTTTCTGCGTAATCGCCGGGTGTCACCGAAGGCTTTTGGGCCTTCGGTGAGATTGGCGTGCTCGCGCCAGAAGTGACTATTAGAGGAGTGATACGGGCATGGAGCTGTTGGACCCCGTGCTGCAGTCGTACCCCTGGGGGTCTCGTACACATTTGGCGAGAATCACCGGTGCGGACGCTCCCACATCGAAGCCCTGGGCGGAACTGTGGTTTGGTGCGCATGCACTGGCATCGGCCACGGTGGCCGGCACGCCGCTGGATGAGCTCATTGCGCAGGATCCGGCAGCTGCGCTCGGATATGCAATTGACACCGACAACGGCAGGCTGCCGTTCCTGTTGAAGCTGCTCGCAGCCGATGAGCCGTTATCGCTGCAGGCACACCCCACCTTGGCAGAAGCTCAGGAGGGATTTGCACGCGAAAATGCGGAGGGCATTCCGGCCACTGCACATTTCCGAAATTACCGGGACAACAACCACAAGCCGGAACTTATTGTCGCCCTGACTACCTTCGACGCGTTGGCCGGATTCCGCCCGGTGGAGCGCACGAAGGAGTTGCTCGCGACGCTGGCGGTACCGGAGCTCGACCATTACATGGGACTGCTCGATGCCGCCGATGACGAGAGTGCTCTGCGGGCATTGTTTACAACGTGGTTGACGTTGCCCCAGGATGTCCTCGATGAGCTGGTCGAGGCCGTGGCTGCCAAGTGCGCGGATTACAGTGGCGATGACGAGGAGTTCTCGCGAGTAGCCGAGACCACTTGCGAATTGGCTCGAAAGTATCCGGGGGACCCGGGAGTCCTGGGGTCGATGCTGCTTAATCGCCTTCGCTTACAGCCGGGCGAAGCCATCTACCTTGGTGCTGGACAGCTGCATGCTTACCTCAATGGCATGGGCGTGGAAATCATGGCCAACTCCGACAACGTGCTGCGCGGAGGGCTGACCTCTAAGCACGTCGATGTCGTGGAGCTACTGCGCGTGCTCTCTTTCCGACCGCTGCCAGATCCGGTGCTGCAGTCGCGGCTGACCGATGATGGCTGGAATGACTATGACGCGCCGGTGCGCGAGTTTCGCCTTCGTTCGCGGGATCTGGAGCCGGGCGAACATGTTCTGCTCGACGAAGAATCCGCCACGGTTGTGTTGTCTACAGCGGGCACGGTGGCGTTGCGTCACGACGACTCCGTGGTTGAGGTTCCCAGCGGCCATGCGGCCTGGGTTCCGGCTGTCGACGCAGTCGATATTGAGCTGACTGCGCGCCAAGACGGGGCAACCGTCTTTGTCGCGACCGTCCCGCGGGTGGGTTAGTCCTCGTCGTTATCGAAGAGATTTCCCAGGAATCCGGAGTCCTTCGGCTTTTCCGGGATTGGGGAAATCTTGCTATTGCTAGCCCCATTGCCGCCAGTGGTGTCCTTCTCCGTCGAAGGGGTCTGGTCCTTCGGAGGTGTCGGCTCCTTCGGGGATGTCGGCTCCTTCGAAGGAGTCTTCTGAGGAGTCTCGGACGGAGTTGTGGTTTGCGTACCCGACTGGGACTGCGCCTGCGATGAAGGCGGCTTCGGCTCAGCTGCTGCACCACCATCGCCTTCCGGAAGACTGTCGTTCGGCTTTTCCGAGTTATCTTCCGGTAGCAGTGGCACCGGCTTGCTGGGCGTCGGCGAAGAAACGTCGTCAGAGGTGGGCTCTGTGGTCTCCGTGGTCGTCGGAGGTGTCGATGTCGTCGACGTCGGAGTTGTCGCACTTGAGCTTGTGGAAGTCGGGGGGATGTACGCCTGCGGTGGCAGGTACGGATCCTCAACGATCTCGGTGCTCGATGACGTGGTCGGACGAGATACTAGACTGTCGTTCGTCTCAGTCAGCGAGGAATCTGAATTCGGTTCAGTGGTCTGCTGCAGCTCGGCATCACTAGGAACTGGAGGCAGTGGAGCAGAGGTCTCCATTTCCGACTGAGAGCCGGCGTTTTCCGGATTTGCACCCTTGGCGGCATTGCTATCGGAGCAGCCTACGAGCGAAGCGCTCAGGGGAAGGGCTGCAAGCAGAAGAGCTCCAAAAGCCTTCTTCACCATGGTAGGTACTCCTTTCGTGTCATGCGTGAGGTCGCCCTGTAACGAAAAAGATAACAGTTGCATTACGAGGTCTGGGAACTAACTTAACATGCCCGTTATCTTCTCTCTAGGGTGAAAATTGTGTTGAAGGGATTAAATATGTCTCTCGAACTGTAAAAGTGACGAAAAGTCGGGTAGAACTTCGGTAAGGCCACATGCGGTTTTCCGGCTAGCGGTACGTGCAGGCGACAGCTTTTAGGTCGGCGGCCAGATTACCGTGGGCTCGTCGAAAAGCGCTCTTTGGAAAGCGCTCGTCGATAGGCGAAAACTGGCTATTGGTTCGAAGCGCGAAAGGAGCGTGGCCACCTATCATGTCCATCTGGGATACTGAGATTTTTGGTAGCGATTCGGTCATTGAACTCTTCGATGAGGTTCAGGATCTCGACTCACAGGATCGTGTTGGTGCATTGATTGATGCTGGCCGCATTGGGGTGGATTCCGAAAATAGCGATGAGAAAGCATGCGCACTCGCGGCGGCTGTGATCATTGCAATTTGGAATGGTGCGCCATTTAGCGGCGGTGACATTGTGGAGGACTACAGCTTCATCCGGGAGGGAATCTCCGAGGCGCACGGCAGCGAGGAAGATGCGTTGGCTATCGCATCCGAGGTCTTCGATAGTCTTCTGGGGGAACTCAGTGAGTCTGACCAGGCGGCGCTGGAAAACTGCGTCGAAGCGGTAGAGTAACTCTCGCGTCCCCAGTAGTAATTCTTTAAGAAGAATCTCACGTCAAAGAATCTAGAGAAAGCGTTACATGTCCTCGAAGAACATTGATTTCAAGGTTGCAGACCTCTCCCTGGCTGAGGCCGGTCGTCACCAGATTCGTCTGGCTGAGCACGAGATGCCAGGTCTAATGGCGCTGCGCGAAGAGTACGCGGAGCAGCAGCCACTGGCCGGTGCCCGTATTTCCGGCTCCATTCACATGACGGTTCAAACCGCAGTGCTCATCGAGACGTTGACGGCGCTGGGCGCACAGGTCCGCTGGGCCTCGTGCAACATCTTCTCCACTCAGGATGAGGCCGCTGCGGCAGTCGTCGTTGGGCGAAACGGCACTCCGGAGGACCCGCAGGGTGTTCCGGTTTTCGCTTGGAAGGGCGAGACACTGGAAGAGTACTGGTGGTGCCTCGACCGCATCTTCGACTGGGGCGATGAAGATGCCAACATGATTCTGGACGACGGCGGCGACGCCACCATGGCTGTCATTAAGGGCATGGAATTCGAGGATGCTGGCCTGGTGCCGCCTGCAGAAGAGTCGGATTCGGATGAGTTTATTGCCTTCAAGGACATGCTTCGCGCCAGCCTGGAGAAGGATGCCGGCCGTTGGCACCGAATTGCAGAGTCGGTCAAGGGTGTCACAGAGGAGACCACCACTGGTGTCCACCGCCTCTACCACTTCGCAGAGCAGGGAGTGCTGCCATTCCCGGCCATGAACGTCAACGATGCGGTCACCAAGTCCAAGTTCGATAACAAGTACGGCACCCGTCACAGCCTTCTGGACGGCATCAACCGCGGTACCGACATGCTGGTTGGCGGCAAGAACGTACTGGTCTGTGGCTACGGTGACGTGGGTAAGGGATGCGCAGAGGCACTGGCTGGCCAGGGCGCTCGCGTTCAGGTCACCGAGGCCGACCCGATTAACGCATTGCAGGCATTGATGGACGGTTTCGACGTTGTCGCTACTGAGAGCGTCATCGCAGATGTCGACATTGTCATCACCGCCACAGGCAACAAGGACGTCATTACTTTCGAGCACATGCAGCAGATGAAGAACCACGCGCTGCTGGGCAACATCGGGCACTTCGACAACGAGATTGACATGCATAGCCTGCACCATCGCGATGATGTCCGTCGTGTGGAGATCAAGCCGCAGGTCACCGAGTACATCTTTCCGCATGCAGACGGCGAAGAGCGCTCTCTGATCGTGCTTTCCGAGGGGCGTTTGCTCAACCTGGGCAATGCCACCGGACATCCGTCCTTCGTAATGTCGAACTCCTTCGCCGACCAGACGATCGCGCAGATTGAGCTCTACTGCAACGGTGATAAGTACGACAACTCTGTCCATCGTCTGCCGAAGATTCTGGATGAGAAGGTCGCTCGCATTCACGTCGAGGCACTTGGCGGCGAGCTCACCCGGCTGTCCAAGGAACAGGCCGAATACATCGGCGTTGATGTCGAGGGCCCGTATAAGCCAGAGCACTACCGCTACTAGTTCTAAGCAAGGCTAGGCCGTAGCCATGTGTGCGAGGAGAAAAATTTGATTATCGCAGTCGAAGGAATCGACGGTGCTGGCAAGAACACGCTTGTCACAGCTGTTACCAATCAACTCCGAAGTCAAGGGCACTCCGTTTCATCGATGACCTTTCCGGCGTACCGGCAGACAATCTTCGCTGATTTCGCCGATCAAGCCTTGCACGGTCAGCTCGGCGACACTGCGGACTCCGCCTGGGCAATGGCACTCCTGTTCGCTCTGGACCGCAAAGAACGTCGTCAAGCGATTGTTGATGCAGCGCGCGAGAACGATGTTCTGATTATCGATCGCTACGTCGCGTCCAACGCGGCCTACTCCCTGGCTCGCACACAGGATTCGGCGATCGTTGAGTGGATTGAGAAGACCGAATTCGGAGATTTCCAGCTTCCGCTTCCCGACGTTCAGGTCTGTCTGGCCACGTCGGTGGGAGTGGCAGCCGACCGCGCACGCAATCGGGAAGCCGCTGATGTGCAGCGAACTAGGGATACCTACGAAAAGGACTCGGGTTTGCAGGAGCGCACGCTGGCGGCGTACCAGAAGTTCGCGGGGGGCTCGTGGCAGTCACCATGGTTGATGCTTACGGGGGATGATGGGGCGGACCGTCTTGTGGAATGGATCAGTGCACGCCTGCGCTAGCCACCTCAACCGGAAACTACAGAACTAGATAGCTTTACGTTTAGAATATGACGCATGAGCTCAAAAATCCTGGTTGTTGATGATGATCCGGCCATCGCCGAAATGCTCACGATGGTGATGGAGCGCGAGGGCTTCGACACAGTAGTAGTCGACGATGGCCTCGAAGCTGTCAAGGCAGCAGAGCGGGAGAATCCAGATTTGATTCTGCTGGATCTCATGTTGCCGGGCATGGGTGGTGTCGATGTCTGTCGCACTGTGCGAGAGACATCGGCGGTGCCGATCATCATGTTGACTGCGAAGACCGACACGGTCGATGTGGTCCTCGGCCTGGAATCCGGTGCGGATGACTATGTCACGAAGCCCTTTAAGCCGAAGGAGCTCGTGGCGCGTGTGCGCGCTCGGCTGCGTCGTCAAGAGGACAGCCCGAGTGAGACCCTCGAGGTCGGCGACCTGACTATCGACGTGCCCGGTCACGCCGTGTTCCGCGATGGCAAGGAGATTTCTCTGACCCCGTTGGAGTTTGACCTATTGCACACTCTTGCTTCCCGTCCGAAGCAGGTCTTTTCCCGTGATGAGTTGTTGGAAAAGGTCTGGGGATATCAGCACACCTCGGATACCCGACTCGTCAACGTTCACGTTCAGCGTCTGCGCTCGAAGATTGAATTGGATCCGGAAAACCCCCAGATTGTGCTGACCGTCCGCGGTGTCGGGTACAAGACGGGTGACTAATCAAGGTCAGTCAGCTTTAGTGGGAGCCGATTCTTGCGTCGATTAATAACGAAGCTTCGAGACTTCACCAACAGGGGAGTGACCTGGGCGGTTACGCTCTGGCGCACGTCTATCCAAGCGCGCATTCTGACCTCTGTGGTGGTACTGAGCGCGATGGTGATTGCGGTACTCGGTTTCGCGCTGGCGACTATTGTTACCCAGCGGCTTATCGACGCAAAGGTTACCGCTGCCGACGAGGAAATTGACCGTGCTCGCGCGGTGGTGGAGCAGGCGATTGAGAACTCTTCGTCCAACGAGCTGCAAGCTCTTCTCAACGTGGGGCGCGATGCCCTTGTGAACCGTGCAGCCGGTTCCGGTGCTGCGCCACTGACAAGTTATGAACCGCTGCTCGTGGCGCCGGTGCCACGAGGCACGGTGTTGGCTTCATCGCCGATTAAGGCCGATGTTCCAGAACGATTGCATGAAGTAGTCCGACAAGGGCAAATTGCGTATCAGGTACGCCAAGTCACTGATAACCGCGGCGATACGTACTCGGCGTTAATTATCGGTAGCCCTACTTCTACCTCGGTTGATGGGCTCGAGCTCTATCTGGTCACCTCTATGGCTGCAGAGGAATCGACTATTAAGTTGGTTCGTGGTCTCCTCGCCGGTGCGACAGTAGTCATCATGGCGCTTCTCGGCGGTATTACTTGGTTCTTCTCCAATCAGGTGACGACACCAGTGCGTTCCGCCGCCCAGATTGCCCAGCGCTTTGCCGACGGCCACTTGCGCGAACGCATGGTCGTGCAGGGTGAAGATGACATGGCGCGACTGGCCATGAGCTTTAACAAGATGGCCGAATCGCTGTCGACGCAGATTAGACAGCTGGAGGAATACGGCAGTCTGCAGCGACAGTTCACCTCCGATGTCTCGCATGAGTTGAGGACGCCTCTGACCACGGTGCGTATGGCCGCCGACCTTATTGCTGACGGCGCTGAGGACCTCGATCCGGCGACTCGCCGCGCAGCTGAGCTGATGAATGAGGAGCTTGAGCGTTTTGAGATGCTTCTCAATGACCTGCTTGAGATCTCACGCCACGATGCCGGCGTTGCTGATCTGTCCGCAGAAAAGGTCGATGTCCGTCGCTGCGTGGATGCTGCCTATCAGCAGGTAACGGTCGTGGCTAAGGAGACCGGTACACCCATCCGCTTCCACCTGCCCGATGAACCGGTAATGGCAACAGTCGACTCGCGTCGTATCGAGCGCGTGCTACGCAACCTTATGGCCAACGCTGTTGACCACAGTGAGGGCAATCCGGTGGATGTCACAGTGCGGGCGAGCAATTCCGCGGTCTCGTTTACGGTCGTTGACCACGGTGTGGGGCTAAAGCCGGAACAGCAAGAGCTGGTGTTTAACCGGTTCTGGCGCGCTGACCCCTCGCGTGTCCGACGCACCGGCGGGACCGGACTTGGCTTGGCGATCGCGCGTGAGGACGCACAATTGCATGGTGGGGAACTGGAGGCATTTGGCGTGCCGACGGTCGGTAGCTGTTTCCGCCTGACTGTGCCACTGGAGCCTGATGCGAGCTTCGGTGAGCATCCGCTCGGCCTGGAAGTTCCGCCGCTGCCCGATCAGATTCCGCATCAGCAGGAAATTGGTGCACGGGAGTTGGAATCGGATTCGATTGCACCGCAAGTCAAGAGCCAGGATCAGGGTAAGGGGCAGCCGACTAGCGATAGCGAATCCCGACAGGCACGAGAGGAGGATATTTAAATGACGGCGCAGCAACAGTCAAAGGCTCGTCGCGTCCTGCGTAAGACAGTGGCGCTTAGCTCAGTGATCATTTTGGGCACGGCCGCAGGATGTACCACCATTCCGAGAAACACCAGCCCCCAGGTGCTGCGTCCGTTTGAGCCGCCCCAAGTTCGTATTGAAGTTCCTCAGCCACGACCGAATGTCAATGCAGACATTGTCCTGCGCGACTTTTTCGCCGCGGCCGCGCATCCGGTTGATGATTTTCAAGCTATGCGTGCCTTCATGACCCCGGAACTTGCGGCCAGTTGGAAACCGCAGGATAGTGCCCGCATTCTCGACGGTGTCAACCTCATCGCCCAGAGGGATGAAGGAGGATCGCGACAGTCCTTCGTTGCCCGAGGTCGCAGCGTTGGTCAATTCGGTACTGATGGTGCGTATGAGCCCCAGTCCGGTGACTATGAGGAAACCGTGGAGATGAAGCTTGGTTCGGATGGGCAGTGGCGCATTTCCTCGCTGCCCGACGGTGTTGTCATGGAGCGTCAGGCATTCCTGGAAAACAATGTGCCTCGCAATATCTATTTCCTCGATCCGGCGGGTAATCATTTGGTCACAGATCGTCGTTGGCTCTATCGTGGCGTCACCGATGGCGCGACCAATCTGTTGACGAAGCTGAAGAACGGCCCATCAGCACCACTGCGGCCGGGCGTCACCACCGTGCTCAAGCCCAATGCCTCAATTGCGGTGGAAGCAGGACCTGTGTCCAACGCGGACGGTCGCAGGGTCGAAATCACCGGATTGGGTGATGTTTCCGAGGAACTGCGTGTCATGCTCGCGGCGCAGATTATCTGGACTCTCGACTCGGCAGATTTCCGTGGTCCGTGGATCCTCATGGCCGACGGCGAACCACTAGTTGCCAGCCACGACGAGCCGTGGACGAAGGACACCGACACAATCCAGCTCTACGACCCGAATCATCTACCGGCTGATAACGCACCGTTGCGGACGGTCGACCGCAGCGGTATCTACGAGATTGCTGACGGCCACGCCACACCTGTGGGACGCGGCTGGACCGCCAGCGGCAGCACCGCGGTGTTCTCCGCGGCAGTGGGCACCAACCCCAATGGCAGCGAGCTCATTGCCGCCGTGTTCCGCTCGGCCGTGGATGGTCGTGCTGGGTCGTATGACCTCGGGGAGTCCACATTGATGCTCGGCGGAATACAAGATCAGCCGGTTCCTGTGCTGACTGGCGAGAGTCTCACCCGTCCGACATGGTCTCCAGACGCCGAGGCGGTCTGGACAGTGAAGGACGGTACAACCGTCGTACGCCTGGTTCGGCAGTCGACGTCATCTCGGATTCAGCAGGAGGAGGTTGATACCTCTGAGCTCAATCACCTTCTTGACGGCGGCGCAGGCACGGGGCGCCCGAGCGCCGGTATTTCTGAATTCCGCGTCGATTCTTCAGGCACGCAGGTAGCGATGATTATCGCTGGTGAAGTCTATATCGCCACCATCGAAAGGCATGACGATAAACCGTGGAAGTTGACGCACCCGCGTGCTCTGCCGCTCCCTGAAAACGTTTCCCCGGTGTCGCTGACGTGGTCGCCGAATCAAACGGTCACGGTGGGCGGTTACAGCGGGGACACCCCGATGTGGAGCGCCTTCCCGGACGGTGCGACCAGCTCTGTTCTGCCGAAGCTCAACCTGACACCGCCAATTCCTGTGGTTACCGCGACCTCGTCGAAGCGTTACGCATTAGATGCCACCGGTGTTATGGAGCTGATCTCCAGCGAGGGGCAGCAGCAGTTCTGGCGCCAGGTTCCGGGTGCGCGTGGTCGAATGGCTCCGGTGTCTGTGGAATAAGCGCAAATCGGGGAGGGGATTAATGGCGCAGGGGAGGTCATCGCAGGAATTTCTGCGCGTGCTTTACGACGTTACCCGCGATGCAATCGGCCTCGTGATACCGGAAACCTGTCCGGTGTGCGGCTGCTCCGGGACGCTGTGTCGCGATTGCAAGGACGATCTTCAGCAACCTCCAGTGCGGTTTTCACCGCGGGCTGCGTTACGCGCAGCAGCGTGGACCTGCGGTCCGTACTCGGGTGCGAGGAGACATCTCATTTTGTCGGCCAAAGAACGGGGCAGTGGTGAAGCCAGACGAATCATGGGGGCCGTGTTCGCCGCTGCGGTACGAAGGCTAGCCTCTGATGGCCATATAATGCCCCCGGAAATTACCCCCGTCATTTTGATTCCCGCGCCGACAAGATCGTCATCCCGTCGACAACGGGGTGGGGACCCGGTAACAATTGCCTGCGACTTTGCTTGCAGTCAGCTCCCCTCCAGTTCGGTATTGCCCCTGGTGCGCATTGGCGGGCGCACGCGGGATTCCGCGGAGCTGGGGGCTTCTCAACGCAGACGAAATCTTTCTGGCCACATTGTGCCGCTGACGCAATTCAAGCGCGGAATTAGCGACAAGCTGCGACAACGCTGTGCGCAGGCGACAGTAATTCTGGTTGATGATGTGGCCACTACTGGTGCCACTGCAGCGGAAACCGAGTTGGTGGCAGCGTCATTGGGGATTCGCATCGACATGGTGTTGGTGCTCGCCCGGGCGTAGACGCAGGGGTGTCGTCGGCAAGCGAAAAATAAACGAGGGGAACGTGGCATTGGTTACCCCCGGAACTGTATCCTGGGGGTGCAGAAAGACTCGTCACCGTAGACGCCGTGAGTAATCCCGCTCACGGAAGGGCGGTGGCCATACCGGGAGGTAGGTAGCAAGTGTCCACACCTGCTGACAACAACGAGGTACTCAGCCCGAACGCTCAGGTGACCATCACCGGGCGCAATGTTGAGGTTCCAGAGCACTTCGCAGATCGTGTTAAGGCGAAGCTGGCGAAGATTGAGCGCCTCGACCCGACTTTGACCTTCTTCCACGTGGAGCTCCAGCACGAGCCGAATCCGCGCCGTGCAGACCGCTCTGACCGTATTCAGATCACCGCTACTGGCAAGGGTCACCTGGCTCGTGCGGAAGCCAAGGAAGATAGCTTCTACGCTGCACTGGAGTCTGCTCTGGGCAAGATGGAGCGCTCCCTGCGTAAGGTGAAGGCTCGCCGCAAGATTAGCCGTTCTGGCCACCGTGCACCGATGTCCGTCGGCGAGGCAACTGCTTCGCTGGTTGCAGAGGCTGAGGCAGCGGCTCCGGAAAAGGCTGATCCGTACGAGGATCTGGTTGAGGACGTGACCCCGGGTCAGGTTGTGCGTACCAAGCAGCACTCCGCAACTCCGATGACGGTGGAAGATGCTTTGTCTGAGATGGAGCTCGTCGGTCACGACTTCTACCTCTTCGTTAACGAGGCAACCTCTCGTCCGTCCGTGGTCTACCGTCGTCACGCATACGACTACGGTCTGATTGAGCTGGCAGACGAAGACGAGAAGTAAGTCTTCACCAAAAAGAGCACGCAATACCGCGCAGAGCTGTGTATTGGTAAGTAATTGCTCACATGAGCCCGTCTTCTCTTAGAAGGGAAGGCGGGTTCGTCGTATAATCAACCGTTGCACATTAAAGTTCGACGTGAATCGGCCGGAAAGGTCCCAATTTAGTGTTTTCGCTCAGCAAGTTGCTCCGCATTGGTGAAGGCCGCGCTGTCAAGAGGCTTGGCAATATTGCAGATCAGGTCATCGCCAAGGAAGACGAGTACGCAGCTCTTTCAGACGATGAACTCCGTGCCAAGACCGAGGAGTTTAAGAAGCAGCTGGCTGACGGTGCCGATGTAGACGATTTGCTTCTGGATGCTTTCGCCACGGCGCGCGAGGCATCCTGGCGCGTGCTGGGGCAGAAGCACTACCGCGTCCAGGTTATGGGCGGTGCGGCACTGCACTTCGGCAACGTTGCCGAGATGGGTACTGGTGAAGGTAAGACCCTGACCTGTGTGCTGCCCGCATACCTCAATGCGTTGGCAGGCAAGGGTGTTCATGTCGTTACGGTTAATGACTACCTGGCTAAGCGTGACGCGGAGTGGATGGGTCGAGTCCACCGCTTCCTGGGGCTTGAGACTTCCGTGATTCTCTCTGAGCTCAGTCCGGACCAGCGCCGCAAGGCCTATGCTGCCGACATCACCTACGGCACGAACAACGAGTTCGGCTTTGACTACCTGCGCGATAACATGGCGCATTCGCTCGACGATTTGGTGCAGCGTGGGCACCACTTTGCCATCGTCGATGAGGTTGACTCGATTCTGATTGACGAGGCCCGTACCCCGTTAATCATTTCCGGTCCGGCAGATGGCGATCCGCACTGGTACCTGGCGTTCTCCAAGATTGTGCCGCGTATGAAGCGCGACATTCACTACGAAGTCGATGAGCGTAAGCGCACCATCGGTATTCGTGAAGAGGGCGTTGAATTCGTTGAGGATCAGCTGGGTATTGCCAACCTGTATGCTCCGGAAAACTCCTCGCTGGTCAGCTACCTGAACAATGCCCTGAAGGCCAAGGAGCTGTTCACCCGCGACAAGGATTACATTATCCGCAATGGTGAGATCCTCATTGTCGATGAGTTCACCGGTCGCGTGCTGGCAGGCCGTCGCTATAACGAGGGCATGCACCAGGCAATTGAGGCCAAGGAAGGGGTGGAGATTAAAAACGAGAACCAGACGCTGGCAACCGTTACGCTCCAGAACTACTTCCGCCTCTACGACAAGCTGTCCGGTATGACCGGTACGGCTGAGACCGAAGCGGCTGAGCTGCACCAGATTTACAAGCTGAATGTCATGTCGATTCCGCCGAATCGCCCGAAGCAGCGTGAGGATCTGCCCGACCTGATTTACAAAACGCAGGAGGCAAAGTTTGCCGCTGTTGTCGAGGACATCCGCGAATGCCACGAAAAGGGCCAGCCAGTTCTCGTTGGTACGACGTCAGTTGAGAAATCCGAGTACCTTTCCAAGCTCCTGCAGCGCGAAGGTATTCCTCACTCTGTGCTGAACGCTAAGCACCACGAGAAGGAAGCTGAGATTGTCGCAGTGGCGGGTCGTCTCGGAGGCGTTACCGTGGCAACTAACATGGCCGGTCGTGGTACTGACATTGTGCTGGGCGGTAACCCGGACATCATCGCTGACCTGAATCTGCGCTCTCGTGGTCTGGACCCGGTGGAAACTCCGGAAGAGTACGAAGAGGCGTGGGACGCTGAGATTGAGCGTGTTCGTCAGCAGTCGAAGGAAGAAGCTGACAAGGTACGTGAGGCCGGTGGCCTCTACGTCCTGGGTACTGAGCGTCATGAGTCACGCCGCATTGACAACCAGTTGCGTGGTCGTACCGGTCGTCAGGGTGACCCGGGTGTTACCCGCTTCTACCTGTCCATGCGCGATGATCTCATGGTTCGCTTCAACGGTCAGCGCATGGAAGCGCTGATGAACACTCTGAATGTCCCGGATGACGTTCCTATCGACTCCAAGGTTGTCTCCAACTCCATTAAGAGCGTCCAGGCTCAGGTGGAAAGCCAGAACTTCGAAATCCGTAAGAATGTTCTGAAGTATGACGAGGTTATGAACCAGCAGCGTAAGGTCATCTACGCTGAGCGCCGTCGCATCCTCGAAGGTGAGGATTTGAAGACTCAGGTCCGTGACATGCAGGACGACGTAGTCGATGCGTATGTCAACGGTGCCACCGCTGACGGTTACGTGGAGGATTGGGACCTGGACGAGCTGTGGAATGCCCTTGAGCAGCTCTATAGCCCGACGTTTACCGCGCAAGAGCTCATTGATGGCTCTGACTTCGGTACCCCGGGTGACCTCTCGGCCGATGAGCTGTCCAAGGCTCTGCACGCGGACATCTCGGCCAGCTACGACCAGCTTGAGGATGCGGTCTCCGCAATTGGCGGCGACGACCAGATGCGCAACATCGAGCGCTTCACCATCCTGAACGTCATGGACCAGAAGTGGCGCGAGCACCTCTACGAGATGGACTACCTCAAGGAGGGCATTGGCTTGCGCGCCATGGCCCAGGCTGACCCGCTGGTGGAGTACCAGCGTGAGGGCTACGACATGTTCACCGCGATGATGGACGGCATCAAGGAAGAATCGGTTCGTCAGCTGTTCCTAATCCGTAAGCAGGTTATGCCCGCAGTGGAAAACACTGAGGGACAGGAGAATCAGGCTCCAGCTCTGCCGACGGAAGCTGCTGAGCAAAATCAGCAGATGACCTACTCCGGTCCCAGCGAGGACGGCAGTGCAGAGCAGCAGCGCGTGGATCAAGAGTCTGAGGGCAACCGAGCGCAGCGTCGGAAGGCGGCTCGCAAGCGCCGTCGCTAAGCACTAAAGCACCCGAAACGCGGTCATGGTCCATGGCCGCGTTTTTGCTGTTCCGCGGCGGAAAGTGCCCGTGAACGCGCGAACGCGCGGACCGACACGGCAACTACCCAGGAACTCGACCTTCTTGCCGTCCGCGGAAGCGCTGGCGTGAAAGGATTGCAACGCGACACCCTTGAGGCTGGTGTTCTTCGACAGCGTGAGTATCGCAGCGTGAATAATCGGGTCGATATTGATGCGACGTAGATCGTTGACTCGCCTGCGACCCGCGATGATGTCGAAGACGCGGCGAGTAATCGTGCCAAGCTCCTGTCTCAGATTCTGTTCACAGTGCTGGACGACGTGCGGTGTTTGCGGCGTCTTTTTTGCAGCAGGAGCGGCCGCGACGGGCGGTAATGCCGTTATGACAGCGGCTCCGGTGGCAGCCGAGCATCCGCTGTAGGTCGGTGCCACTTTTGCGGTTTGAGAGGCGGCGGCATTAGCTGACTGGCCGAGTTGAATTGTGTGGAGAAGCGAAAAGCCCGTTGCCGGTTCAATGGATTCCCTGCCACTGGAGCGGTGCTCAGCGGCGTGCGACAGCGCGTAAGGCATCGGTGTCTGAGATTTTGGTACGTGAGACGTTGGTGCCATGGATTAATCCCCCTAAAACGCTCCATTGGCAAGTTCCCCCTTGCTGAAGACCATTGTCCTACAAGTGCTTTAAGTGTGCAGCTTGTGAAGGGGAATTCACGGCCGGCGTGGGGGGGGGATTGGGGAGAAGGCGCAGTCGCGAAATGGGCTGAGTGTTTCGCTGTTAATGGTCCTATCGGTTTCCGTCAAGGCCGTTCTGGTCGCCTACAATTGGGCGTAACGAACAGCCAATTAACACGCTGAACTGGAAAAAAGGCAAACGTGCAGGTCATGCGATAAACTACAGGCCATGCGCGGAATGATTATCGATTACTGTGGTGTCCTCGACGGTACGGATGAAGACCAGGCACGTTGGCGTAATTTGCTGGTAGAGGCGCGTGCAAATGGTGTTGGCCTGGCAGTCCTGTCGAATGACCCAGGTGGCCCATCGGCGGATCCGATTCGCAAGCTCGAAGATGAGGGCCTGGTAGACGCAGTTGTGCTCTCTGGTGAAATTGGCCATGAGAAGCCTTCGGCAGAGGCTTTTAATGCAGCTGCTGCGGCTATTGAACTGCCGGCCCGGGACTGTGTGTTGGTGGATGATTCGATTGAGAACATCCATGCTGCCGTCTCTAACGGCATGGTGGGAGTCTTCTATCAGCAGTTCGACCGCGCAGTGGTCGAGATTGCCGGTCTACTGGGTCTCGAGGGCGAGTTCTAATGCGTGTCTATATCCCAGCGACTTTCTCTATGCTTGAGGCGCTGAAGGAGGATGAGCTCTTCCACGCCCGCGGTGGTTGGGGCTTTGCTGTCACTGAGGCGCTGCGCGATTTCTTTACTGAGGGCGATGATGAGGAACTGGCAGATGTGGCCTTTGATGAGGCTGCGCGTGCGTCGCTTCGTCTGCTCGATGCTGCAGAAGAGAAGTTCCCGCACCGCCGAGTAGTCATTTCCGTCGATGTGGAGGCGGAACCGCAGTCGGATATGGGCGATGCTGTGGTTAAGGTCGGCGGCCCAATTTCGCTTGCCGACGTTGCAGCGCTCCACATTGATGTGGAAGAGGCGGAAAGCAAGGTTGAGGCTGCGATTGAAGCCGTCGATAAGGCAGATCTCGGTGACGAGGATGCGGAGCTCACTGTCGGCGATGCGCTGGAGATTCCGCTGGCGTGGTATGACGTAGCTGAGCTCGGCATGGTGGTCGACTTCCTGTAGTAGCGCGTGCTTGGTGTTGAAGAAGGGGACTGGGTTTGGAACCCAGTCCCCTTTTGTATGGCACAAGTTTTTTCTGCGGGGGTATAAAAGGCGGGATTGTTTTGTGTGGATAAGCTCCATGTCAAAGGGGGTGTTTCGCAGGAAAGCGGGGGTAATGACAATTTCGCTATTTGTGTCAAAATCATTTGCTTCTCTTGACCAATAACTTACCGCTCCGTAGTCTACGTCTAAGTAACCTACGGGCACGTAATAATGGATCGGGCGGGGAACGCCCGCTGATGAACAGTGTTATTACTTGTTCTCCCGTGACAGTCAGGAGGGCCAAGAATGGGGCTTAAGACCAAAGTTTCCCGGGTATTGAAGCATTTATCCACGCCACTTTTGCCCGATGACTACACGCATTTGCTAAATCCGCTGTGGTCAAGTCGCGAGCTGCGCGGTCAGATTGAGGCCATTAATCCCACATCTCCTACTTCAGCAGAGTTGATAATCCGTCCGGGTTGGGGGATGCCAACAGACTTCAAGCCAGGTCAGTTCATTGGACTCGGCGTAGAGGTCAAGGGGAAATACCTGTGGCGTTCCTACTCACTGACAAATGCACCGCGGCCTCATGACGGGCTGCTGACTATCAACATTCGTGCACTCAACGACGGCTACGTGTCCCAACATCTCGTCGCCAATGTAAAACCGGGTGCTGTCGTCCGCCTGGCTGCCCCGGCTGGAGATTTCCATCTTCCGGAGCCACTCCCAGCCCGCATTGCTTTTGTTACCGCAGGCTCCGGCGTAACTCCTGTGATGTCCATGCTGCGTGATCTTTCAGCTCGCAAAGCATCAGTGGAAGTCGAACACATTCACTCCTACCGCGGCGAAGCAGAAGCTGTGTTTGTCAACGAACTCCGGGAGATGGAACAGCGCAGTGCTATTAGTGCGTTGAAGTATCGCCTGCATGCCCGGAATACGGAGGCGCAACCGCGGATTGACGCTGCTGCGGTTACCGACATCATTGGTGACTTTGGAGCGCTGGCATCGTCGGCAAGCGCCTATGCCTGTGGTCCGGTTGAACTGCTGAAAAACCTTGAGCCGGAGTTCCCCGGGCTGCGGACGGAACGTTTCACCGTTGACCGCTCCGCGGCGGAAGAGGCCGGTGGCACGGTGAGTTTCGGTAGCCGAGGCGATATCGACGTAGACGGTGCAACCACCATCCTGGAGGCGGCGGAGAGCGTCGGAGTTGACCTGCCGTACGGCTGTCGGATGGGAATCTGTGCGACGTGTGTGCAGCAGCTCTCCGACGGCGCAGCGCGGGACATCCGCACCGGTGCGACGTTTGTGGCGGGGGAGCGAGTCCGAACGTGCGTCTGTGCCCCGGCGGGGCACGCGCGTATCGAACTGTAAGTTCGCCCCACATCTATCTCAAACTGCATTAACCAGGAGAAACTACCTCAAAGGAGTTGGGACCCTTCCCATGGCAATTTCCGATATCGCATCGTATGCGCACTTGAGTGAAGAAGACGTCGCAGAGATTGGGCGTCGGTTTGCGGAAATCGAAAAGCAACACCGCGATTCGCTGGGGCAGAAGGATGCTCGCTACATCCGCACGCTCATCCGCATTCAGCGCACCCTTGAGGTGACTGGTCGAGGTCTGCTAATGGTGCCGACCGCAGGCATGGCTCTGAACAAATTGGGGCTGCTGCCGAAGTCGTGGAAGAATACCGCGCACTGGGGGTTCAAATGGGCGGGTGCCTCAGCGCTGGGGCTGGCAAAGATTTTGGAAAACCTCGAAATCGGCCACAACACCATGCACGGTCAGTGGGATTGGATGAATGACCCCGAGATTCACTCGGCCACCTGGGAGTGGGACAATTCCTGCCCATCCAGCGGGTGGAAGCACTCCCACAACTTTGTCCACCACAAGTACACCAACGTGCTAGGTATGGACAACGATGTGGGATACGGCATTCTCCGGGTGACTCGTGACCGCCGTTGGAAGCCATCGACGCTGTTGCAGCCGGTGACAAACGTGGTCTTGGCCAGCCTTTTCCAATGGGCAGTGGCTTTCTACGACGTTGAGCTCGGGCGTGTGTTCGCAGGCAAGAAATCCTGGGATGAGGCCCGGCCGCAGCTCATGGAGGTTCTCAACAAGTCGGGGCGCCAGGTGGTCAAGGACTACGTTCTTTTCCCGGCGATGGCGGGTCCGCGTTACCGCGAAGTGGCATTTGCGAACATGATGGCCAACCTCGCCCGTAATCTGTGGGCCTACGCTGTCATCTTCTGCGGACACTTCCCGGATGATGCCGAGACTTTCACCAAGGAGCAGTACAACACCGAGGACAAGAGTGAGTGGTATTTGCGCCAAATGCTGGGCTCGGCGAACTTCCACGGTGGGCTGGCGTTGTCGGTGCTCTCGGGAAATCTGAATTACCAGATTGAGCACCACCTCTTCCCAGACATGCCATCCAACAGGCTCATGCAGATTTCGAAGCAGGTTCAGCAGATTTGCCGGGAATACGACCTGCCGTACAACACGGGGTCGTTCCCGAAGCAGTTCTTCCAGGTCCAGCGCACACTACTAAAGTTGTCGCTGCCGAATCGCTTCTTAGTCGCTGACCCGGACAACGCCCCAGAGGTACGTTCGGAGGCGGCGTTCAAGAAGTATCCGCAGGTTGAAGCGGAGCTCCAGTCCAGTTCCCCGCAACGCAAGGGCTTAGCGACGGGGCTGCGAATGCTCCGCCGTCTTCGCCCAGGCGTCCGGGAAATTGTCCGAGCCTATACAGGTCGCTCAACGCACACTGCTGCGCACGGTTAGCCCTCGACCCGCTTGCGGATCGCAGCTGCGGCTGCCGGTTTGCGGTTCCATGGCATTGATTGCTTGTGGGGGAGCCGTAGCCAGGCGCGAATTATGGTCACAGTTAGTGTCGCAGTTGCACCAGCGAGGAAGAGCGCTAAGTAAGCCGAGGAATTCTGGCCGGTAAACTCCACGGTCACGATCAGTGCGAACAGTGGAGCTGCCATGGACGCCGACAGGAAGGCCGCCGCGCCGAGAATCGCAAAGTCGCTCAACGGAACTGAGGGCATCAATGGCTGTACGAAGCAGCCGACGATGAAACCGCTGAGCGCGCCAAGGGCAAAGCCGGGAGTCAAGAGACCACCGACGGCACCAGAACGGAAAGTAACGAGAACCGCGATAGCTTTCGCAATCAGCAGGATGACTGCAAAACCCAGCAGCGGGCGGTCCATGAGAACTGTGGTCGCAGCGATACGGCCATTGCCCAATACTTCTGGAACCCACAGTGAAATCACACCAACCAGTGTGAATGCGAGGGGGATGGCCCAGGCAGAGTGCCAGCCAGTCGGTGCTGTGTCCGACATTCGAGAGCTGAGAATGCGAAATGCGTAGCCAATGGCACCGCAGATAACACCGATGAGCAGTGCTGCCCCGAGGTTGCCCCAGCCGTCTGAGAGATTAATTGGGCTGTAGAGCGGGCTACTGCCGACCACGATGCCCGACGTCACCGTGGCGATGGCTGAACACGCCAGCACCACCATCACCGCGGTAATGCTCAGTGAGCCCAGCAGAATCTCCAACGAGAAAACCGCTCCAGCCAACGGGATGTGATAAATCGCCCCCAGGCCGGCACCGGCTGCTGCTGCGACCAGAATACGGCGGTGTAGCGGATCGATGCGCAGTCGATGCGACATCTGTGAAGCCACCATCGCACCGAGCTCACGCGGGGCATTCTCGCGTCCCATGGATGCACCTGCAGCGACGGTCGCCATCTGCAAAAACACATTGACAAGAGTTGACCACACCGGCATGAGTCGACCGTTCATGCCTGCCTCAACGCTCTCAATGGGCGTGGCCTTTGTGCGCAGCGCTGCCCACACCGGTCCTGCAATCAGTCCCGCCAACACAATTCCGACAAAGCGCTGGAGGCCAGTGGTGCCATCGGTCACGACGGCTACGTCGCCCTCATGTTGTCCGTAAACTGCGTACTCGATGCCGTGCATTATTAGTGCGAGGCCGGCTGCGCCGAGTCCTGTCGCAAGACCCACGATAAGCGTGTAGATACACAGCCGAATCCAACTGCCGGGAGCAGGGTAGAGTCCGGAGCCCGCTTTGTCCGACTCAGCACCAGCCGAAGCTTCAGTGGGCGTCTCCACAGAATCGGTGTGGCTAGTCTCTTTCAATGTCCAGCTCCCAATCCTCGTTGTCGCTGATTGCACTCAACAGGCGACGCACAGCCATCGCTCGGCGGTGCTGAACTCCCTCCAGCTTGTCGAGGGCACACTCTGGATCCGCGGGCGGTCCCAAATGGGTGCAACCACGTGGGCATTCATCTGTCGCTGCCTGGATATCTGGAAACGCCGCCAGCAGCGTCTCCGGTGTCACATGGGCTAGACCAAAGGAACGAATGCCCGGGGTGTCAATGATCCACGACGTCGCGCTGTCTTCGCTTTCCGACGGCAGCATCAGCGCCACCGACTGTGTGGAGGTATGGCGGCCCTTACCCACACCGCTGACTTCGCCGGTCTCACGGTTGGCTTCAGGAACAATCCGGTTGACAAGGGTTGATTTCCCCACACCGGAATGCCCAACCAAAGCTGTCACTCGTCCGGGGACATCGATGAGCTCTGACAAGGGAGCCAAGTCATCATTAATACCGCAGACAACGACATCCACTCCGAGTGCCGAGAACTCCCCGGCAAATTCCTTTGGGTCGGCCAGATCGGATTTAGTCAGACAGAGCACGGGGCGGACACCGCCGGCGTAGGCCGCGACCAGCGCGCGTTCGACAAAACCGGTGCGAGGTTCAGGATCGGCGACTGCGCACACAATGAGCAGCAGGCTGGCATTGGCCACGACGATGCGCTCATACGGGTCATTGTCATCGGCGGTGCGACGCAAAACCGTGCTGCGTTCTGCCAGCTTGACGATGCGGGCCAGTGTGCCCTCACGGCCGCTGACATCGCCTACGACACCGACACGGTCACCGACAACGATATTGGTGCGGCCGAGCTCGCGGGCACGCATGCATGTCACTGCAACATCAGGGTTGTTATCGAGGACTACACCCCAACGACCACGATCCTTGGTCACCACCATGCCCCAGTGGGCATCGGCGTGGCGGGGGCGATCCTTCGTCCGTGGCCGCGACCCTTTACCGGGGCGGATGCGTACATCGGACTCGTCCCATTGCCGTCCACGCCTGCGTGCCGCCACTGTTATTTCCCTGCCTCGGTTCCGTTGTCCACACCATCAAGTCGAGCTTCGACTGACTTTTCCAACGAACTAGGTCTGGGGGAGGCCAGTCCGAGCATCTCCAGCCAGCGCAGATCGAATCCAGGCATGGTCTTAGCAGTGGTACCGATATTTTCGACTTCCACGCCCTCCGTGCGCAGGCCAACAATGGCACCAGCGGTGGCCATTCGATGGTCGGCGTAGCTGTGCCAGAGACCACCGTGGAGCGGAACGGGGTCGATCGCAATGCCGTCGTCAAGCTCGGTCGCGCGACCGCCGAGACGGTTGATTTCCGTGGTGAGCGCGGCAAGACGGTTGGTCTCGTGACCGCGCAGGTGTGCGATACCCGTCAGCTCGGTGCGGGTAGTGGCCAAGGCGGCGATGGCCGCGACGGTGGGGGTCAGCTCGCCAATCTCGGACATGTCCAGCGTGATTCCGCGCAGCTCGGACGGCTTTGGGCCCACGACGGTGAGGCTGGTGCGGCCACCTTCGTGACGGTTGAACGTCACGGTAGCGCCCATAGCGGTGAGGATCTCGCGGATGCGGTCGCCCGGCTGCGTGGTGTGCTCTGGCCAGTCGGGCACGGTGACGCTGCCACCAGTGACAGCCGCAGCGGCCAGGAAAGCGGCGGCGTTAGACAGGTCGGGTTCGACCTGCCAAGTACGACCCATCATTTCGGTCGGGTGAATGGTGAACGTTGTGCGTGGTCCCTCAGGTGTGTCGGCCGTGGTCTCCTCGACCTGCACACCGGCCTCGCGAAGCATGTCCAGGGTCATGTCAATGTGCGGGCGGGAAGGAATCTCACCGGTCGGGCGAAGTACCAGGCCACGGCCGTAGCGCGGTGCTGACAGCAACAGACCAGAGACGAACTGGCTCGAAGCCGAAGCGTCAATTTCCACTTCGCCGCCGATGTCCGGCAGATCCTGCTCCTGGACCGAGTCACCGAGGCGGTTGCCCTGATTCGGACCCTGCGGATTGACCGTGAAGGGAAGCCCATTGCCCGCGATGTTCACACCGAGGCTGCGCAGGGCATCCAGCACGGCCGACATCGGGCGAGCCTTGGCTTCTACGTCGCCTTCGAAGAACACCGACCCCTGCGCAAGAGCTGCGATAGGTGGCACGAAGCGCATAACCGTACCTGCGAGACCACATTCCACGACACCACCGCGAAGCATGCGTGGAGTGACGCGGAGCGTGTGGTTCGGGGCACCCGAATATGTCGAGTCGGCACTGATGTCAGTTCCCAGGGCCTGCAGTGCGCGAATCATAAGATCGGTATCGCGAGAGCGCAGAGCACCATGGATAACCGATGGTGTCGAAGATATCGCCGCGATGACAAGGGCACGGTTCGTAATCGACTTCGAGCCGGCAATCTGCACCGTGGCGCTAAAAGGCTGTCGACCGGCCTCGGCACCGTCGACACTTACAGTAGGGGCGGACCAATTCTGATTTTGGGAACACACACAACCAATTATGGAACACTTTCACTCCATACCTCGACTAGAGGGGGAGTCAACGGCACAATCAGTTGGTATGTGTGGTCGTTTCGTCAATTTCACAGTCGCCGAAGAACTGCTCAGCACAACTGCTGAGATTCCCGGTTTGGCGCCCGTGCGTGCCGACGGCCCGTTGCCCACCTCCCGCTACAACATCGGCCCGACCATGCCAATAGTTGCTCTTGCCCGCGAGCACCCCGGCCGCACAGGAACCATTGCTGCCACCGTGCGCTGGGGTTTAATTCCGCAGTGGGCCCGCGAAGTGCCAACAAAACCTTTCTTCAATGCCCGTGCGGAAACCTGGCAGTCCAAACCGACTTTCCGGGACGGCCTGCCCTGCGCAATCCCCATGAACGGTTGGTATGAGTGGAAGAATCGCCAGCCCTACTTCGTCAGCTTCAGCGATGACGCACCGCTTTTCACCGTCGCTGGGCTGTGGGCGCGCTGGGGCGATATCGTCTCCGCCACAATTCTCACCACCGACGCCGTGGGACAGCTCGCGGATCTGCATCATCGTATGCCGCGCGTGCTTGCCGACGACGAAGTCAGTGACTGGTTGGATCTCTCGGCCTGGGCAGCAGACGGAGATGTTGGCATGACCAGCGCAGAAGTGGTGGACAAGCTGACCATCCGACCGGTCAACCGCGCCGTCGGCAATGTTGCGAATGAAGGGCCGCACCTGCTGAATGGGCCCGATGGAGCAGCACCCGGCCACAACGAGGAGCTGTTTTAAGGTCGTATCAGTGGGGAGGTTGCAGGAGTAGCCGCCGGATTAGCGGGCGATGTCGGCGACCGTGGCGTCGCAAAGCGAAACCAGATCAGCGGGTGACAGTTCGATGTCCCACCCGCGGCGACCACCGGAGACGAACACGGTGTCGGCGAGAGTAGCGGTCTCATCAATGACGGTGGGGAGCTTGCGGCGACCGCCAAGCGGGGAGATGCCGCCGGGAACGTAGCCGGTGGCAAGTGACGCGTCATGGGGGTCGGCCATCATGGCCTTGGAAGCCCCGACAGCAGCGGCGGCGGCCTTGGGGTTGAGCATTCCGGTGGCGGGGACGACGGCGATGGCCAGCCCAGTGCGTTTGCCGGATAGCTCGATAATGAGAGTTTTGAAGATGCGTTCGGGCTCGACTCCGAGATGCTCTAGTAGCCAAGAGGCGGCCTCTTCGCCGAAGTTGTCGCTGCCGTGGGGGAATTGGTGAACGTGGAAGTCGATTCCGGCGTTCTGACAGACGGCGATTGCCGGGGTGGCGGCAGCGGATTTCTTGGCGGACTTCTTCGACATAATTTCCCATCGTTGCACACCAGTGCAGCTACGCGACGAAATGCCTGGTGACGGGGGTCTGGCCGACTCGTGGGTGCGGATGTTTTAGGATAGGTAGCATGTCAGGTGATCAGACAGGAACATCGGCCATCCGGACTGATGAGTCGGATGAGGAGCTTGCGCAGCGCTTTGAGCGTGATGCCATGCCGCTTTTGGATCAGCTCTATGGAGCGGCGCTGCGGATGACACGCAACCCCGCCGATGCCGAAGACCTGGTGCAGGAGACCTATATCAAGGCCTTTCAGGGCTTCCGCTCCTACAAGCCGGGCACGAACCTGAAAGCGTGGCTCTACCGCATTCTGACGAATGCGTACATCAACAACTACCGCAAGGCGCAGCGACGTCCTGCCGAGTACGCCACCGATGACATCACGGATTCACAGATCGCGGAAACCGCGTCGCACACTTCGATAGGGCTGCGCTCTGCTGAGGTTGAAGCGCTGGAAAAGCTTCCTGACGAGGAAATTCGTGACGCTTTGATGAGTCTCAAAGAGGATTACCGGATGGTGGTCTACTACGCCGATGTCGAGGGATTGCCCTACAAGGAAATCGCCGAAATCATGGGCACGCCCATCGGAACTGTGATGAGTCGGCTCCACCGTGGAAGAAAACAGCTCCGAGACGCGTTGCACAACGTGGCCGCGGAACGTGGATTCTTGAAAGAAGAGAAGGGAGATTCTCCGCGATGAGCCGAGAGTCGAGCCAAGATATGGAGCAGACGCCAGAGCGCGGGCACGCCTGTGAAGATGCTTTCTGTCAGGATGTCCACTCGCGCCTACACGCATTTTTGGATGGCGAGTGTGATTCGGAGGAGCGCCGCTTTCTCGAGGAACACATTCACAAATGCCCTCAGTGCTTAGAAGATTTCGGTTCCGAGCAAGCTATCCGACGGCTGCTGCGCCGGTGCTGCCAGCAACCTGCCCCTGAGGACCTCCGCCAGCGCATTACCACCCGTATTCGCGTGTCCTATACGCGGGTGGAGTACCGCAGGTAGTTGCTGGCGGCTGGGTTAGGTGCGTCATCTTTTGGCGCGTATTCCTTTGATGCTTAATGCGATGTTGCGTAATACGGTAATGCGTAATGCGTAATGGGGGTTAAGTAGCAAAAAGTGTGTCTGACTTT
>NZ_KV796534.1:0-7233 GCF_001809225.1 Corynebacterium sp. HMSC077G07
CGGAAAAGACACACTTTTCTTTACTTAACCCGCCCTAGACAACAGCGGCGCCACCTTTATGGCCCAAAGCCCCAACACCAGGACCAAAAATGCAGCAAGCCCCCAAGCCGCCGCTATAAGAACAAGGCCGAGCAGGTGCCCGTCGTAAAGCAAAGAAGGCACGAAAAAGCCCCAGCGAGGAAAACCTCGCCGGGGCAATTTCTCAAAGGGACGTGTAAGCCCTTAGCGGTCTAGCTTAGTTGCCAGCCAGCTTCTCGCGCAGAGCAGCGAGCTGCTCGTCGGAAGCCAGGGTGCCGCCTGCATTGTCTGCAGCCGGTGCGGCCGGAGCAGCCGGAGCTGCCTCGCCGGACTCGGAGGAGTAGTTCGAAGCGGTCTCTGCAGCCTCGGCAGCTGCAGCGCGGTGACGCTCGATCTGGGCAGCGTGCAGCTGGTGGTGACGCTCTGCCTCTGCGTAGCGAGCCTCCCACTCTGCGCGCTGGGTCTCGAAGCCCTCCATCCACTCGTTGGTCTCCGGGTCGAAGCCCTCCGGGAAGATGTAGTTGCCCTGCTCGTCGTAGGAGTCGCCCATGCCGTACTTGGTCGGGTCGAACTCTTCGGTGAAGTCCTCGTCAGCCTGCTTGAGGGACAGGGAGATACGACGACGCTCGAGGTCGATGTCGATGACCTTGACCATGACCTGCTCGTCGACGGAGACGATCTGGTCCGGAACGTCGATGTGGCGGGAAGCCAGCTCGGAGATGTGAACCAGGCCCTCGATGCCCTCCTCGACGCGGACGAACGCACCGAACGGAACCAGCTTGGTGACCTTGCCCGGAACAATCTGGCCGATTGCGTGAGTGCGGGCGAAGACGCGCCACGGATCTTCCTGAGTAGCCTTCAGGGACAGGGAAACGCGCTCGCGGTTCAGGTCGACCTCGAGAACCTCGACGGTGACCTCGTCGCCAACCTGGACAACCTCGGACGGGTGGTCGATGTGCTTCCAGGACAGCTCGGAAACGTGAACCAGGCCGTCAACACCGCCGAGATCGACGAATGCGCCGAAGTTGACGATGGAGGAAACGACACCCTTGCGGACCTGGCCCTTCTGCAGCTGGTGCAGGAACTCAGAGCGGACCTCAGACTGGGTCTGCTCGAGCCATGCACGGCGGGACAGAACGACGTTGTTGCGGTTCTTGTCGAGCTCGATGATCTTGGCCTCGATCTCCTGGCCGATGTACGGCTGGAGGTCGCGGACACGACGCATCTCGACGAGGGAAGCCGGCAGGAAGCCGCGCAGGCCGATGTCGAGGATCAGGCCGCCCTTGACGACCTCGATGACGGTACCGGTAACCGGTTCGTCGTTCTCCTTGAGCTGCTCGATGGTGCCCCAAGCACGCTCGTACTGAGCGCGCTTCTTGGACAGGATGAGGCGGCCTTCCTTGTCTTCCTTGGTCAGGACCAGCGCGTCGATCTCATCGCCAACTTCGACCACTTCGTCAGGGTCGACATCGTGCTTGATGGACAGTTCGCGGGAAGGAATGACACCTTCAGTCTTGTAGCCGATGTCGAGAAGAACCTCGTCGCGGTCAACCTTAACGACGGTGCCTTCAACGATGTCACCATCGTTGAAGTACTTCATCGTCGAGTCGACAGCGGCCAGGAAATCCTCAGCGGTGCCAATGTCGTTGATGGCAACCTGAGGGACGTTAGAAGTGGACATATAAGATGTGCTCCGAAGCGGATAGAAATCGAAAAACGGACAATTTCGGCCTTGCCCCTCAAAGAAACCCCTGGACAACCGGGCCAAATCCGCTTTCGGCGAATCTCACCATTGGCAATTAGTTAACCCGATGTCCATGAAGCTCGAGGCTGCAAAGTCGGCACGCTAATGCATACCTAGCGAACAATACCGATTTGAGCTGCGACATTCAAGTCCGCAACACATCCGCGGCAAGCCCGCATCAAGTCCGCCGACCAGCACTACGGCCCGACCTTCGCACCACTAATGCGCAGCAGTATCCCAGTTCACACCAGCACCGATGGAAACATCCAACGGCACCAGCAATTCAGCCGCCGAGTCCATCTCGCGATGCAACAGCTCCTTGATGGCTCCCTCTTCCCCATCTGCAACTTCAACAACCAGTTCGTCATGAACCTGCAGGAGGACACGTGAGCGCAACCCGCCCCGTCGTAAAGCATCGTCGACCCGGAGCATTGCAATCTTAATAATGTCTGCCGCCGAGCCCTGGATCGGCGAGTTCAAAGCCGCACGTTCCGCGTTATCGCGAGCGATGCGGTTGTCGGCGTTGAGTTCCGGCAGGTAGCGACGACGATCGAACATCGTGGCCGTAAAGCCGTCCTTACGCGCCTGCTCAACAACCTTGTGCAGATAATCGCGCACGCCGCCGAAGCGCTCGAAGTAGTCCTCCATGAGCTTCTTCGCCTCGCGCTGCGGAATGTCGAGCTGCTGAGCCAGACCAAAAGCGCTCAGACCATAAGCCAATCCGTAGCTCATCGCCTTTACACGACGACGCAGCTCGGGCGTAACCTCATCGATGCCGACGCCGAAGACCTTCGAGCCGACGTAGTTATGCAGGTCCTCGCCCTGGCGGTAGGCCTCAATCAGCCCCGGATCCTGCGATAGGTGCGCCATCACGCGCATCTCAATCTGCGAGTAGTCCGCGGTGATCAGCTGCTCATAGCCATCGCCGACCACGAACGCCTCACGAATCCGTCGCCCGAACTCCGTGCGCACCGGGATGTTCTGCAGATTCGGCTCCGTCGACGACAGACGCCCCGTCGCCGCGACCGCCTGATTAAAAGTCGTATGAATACGGCCATCATCAGCGACAGCCTTAATCAGCCCCTCCACGGTCGACTTCATCTTCTGCGACTCGCGGAACTTCAACAGGTAATCCAGGAACGGATGCGGGTTGACCTTCGCCAGCCCCTCAATTTCCTTCGCCGCCGTGGAATAGCCCGTCTTCGTCTTCTTTGTCTTGGGCATTCCCAGCTGGTCAAACAGGACCTCTTGCAACTGCTTCGGCGATCCGAGATTCAGCTCAGGCTTATCGACGAGGTTGCGAGCCTCACTCTCCGCCTCATCGGTAGCCGCCTGCGCCTGCTTTCGGAGCTCCTCGAGCGCATCAACATCGACAGCGATACCGGCACGCTCCATCCGACCCAGCACTGGGGCGAGCGGGACTTCCAGGTCGGCGTACACACTGTAGAGCCCGGCCTCGTCGAGTTCGACAGCCAATCGCTCAGCCAGGTCGATGACGGCGGCGACATGGGAAGCGTCTTCGGCCGGGCCATCGAGCAGGGTCATCTGGCCCTCGGCCTGCGAAAGAGTCTGGCCCAGGTGACGCTGGACGACGTTGTCCAAGCTGTAGCTGCGCTGGCTTGGGCGCAGCAGATACGCAGCCAGGAAGGTGTCGTGGATGACCCCGGCCAGCTCGAAGTCGTAGTTCCAGAGTGCATGCATGGCCGTTTTAGAGTCATGCACCAGCTTCGGATGGTCGCCAGCGAGCCACTCGCGCAGTGCGTCGGCATCTTCGGCGGAAAGATCACCCAAGTCGAGAGAAACAGCCTGGCCGGAGGTCTTGCCCTTCTCATCTGCGGAGCCAATCATCAGGGTGTGCTCCCCGACCTGCAACGCGGCCGGCTCGTGCAGATTATCGAGCCAGGCAGCCAGGGCGCCGTCGTCAAGCGAAACAGCCTCGAGCTTTGTCGCACTGTCGCTGGTGGAGGCGGTGACGCCCGCGCCTTCGATGGAAAGGGTGCGGAACACGCGCTCGCGAAGGTTGTCGCCGAATTCGAGGCGGTCGAAGAAGTCGATGATTCCCTGGGCGTCGGCGGGACGGAGCTCGAGCTCGTTCGGACCGTATGGCAAGGGCAGGTCCTTGACCATTTCGGTGATGTCGCGGTTCAGCTGGACGTTTGCGACGCGCTCGCGGAAGTTATCGCCGACTTTGCCGCGGATTTCGTCAGCGTGGTCGATGAGGTTTGCCAGCGTGCCGTACTGAACGATCCACTTCGTCGCGGTCTTCTCGCCGACCCCCGGAATGCCCGGGAGGTTGTCGGAGGGGTCGCCGCGGAGAGCAGCGAAGTCCGGGTACTGAGTCGGCGTCAGACCGTACTTCTTCTCGATAGCAGCAGGCGTGAAGCGATGCAGCGTGGTGACGCCGCGCATTGGATAAAGCACCGTGGTGGTGTCGTTGACCAACTGGAACGAGTCACGGTCACCGGTGACGATGAGCGTTTCGAAGCCCTCAGGCTTGGCTTGGGTAGCCAAAGTCGCGATAATGTCGTCGGCCTCATAGTTGTCCTTTTCCAGCGTGACGATGCCCATCTCTTTCAGCACCTGCTGAATAAGCGGCACCTGACCACGGAATTCCTCAGGAGTCTTCTCACGCTGAGCCTTATACTCCGGGAAGATCTCGTTGCGGAAGGTCTCGCGGGCGACATCGAAGGCGACCGCCACGTGCGTGGGCGTTTCCTCGCTGAGGATATTGGACAGCATAGAAAGGAAGCCGTACACCGCGTTCGTTGTCTGACCACCGGTGGTTGAGAAATTATCCACCGGAAGGGCAAAGAACGCGCGGAAGGCCATGGAATGACCGTCGATAAGCATGAGGGTCTTCTTCATGACATCCCAGTGTAGGAAAATATTGAACAGCGTAGGAAAACTGAGATGCGCGTTGAGGAATCGCGAGCTGCGGAGGATGAGCTGTTGGCCGGTCAGCTTCAGTGAACAATAATTACGGTAATCAGGCTGCATTTTGAAACGGGTTCAACAGCCCTTAGCCCACCTGAACAGTGATTCGCAAGAGTGAGCCTCCCGAGCGTCGTTTGGCACTTGGTTTCAGTTTCCGAAATACTGTAATCCAACTTTAATATTCGCCTTATTTTCCTGGAGTTTTTCCATATTTTCCAGCGATCGTTCAACAACATGCGCGGAACCTGCCCCAAATGAGGCACCTAGAAATTACCCCCTCTTTGAGGTGGCCGCGAAAACATATCACCACGTCCTGCGCATGCCTCTGAAATCAATTGGCGTAGTTACGCTTTCATGGCTTTAGACTCTTCAGCATGAGTGAGTTCGATTCGACCGATTTCCAACGGAGCGCCCAGTCCACCCGCGAGCGCATCATCGCGGCTGCAGCTCGGCACTTCGCGCGCAAGCCGTTGCGAAGCGTGCCGCTGAAGGAAATTGCCAGCGATGCGGGCGTCAGCGCGCCGCTCATCATCAAGTACTTCGGCTCCAAAGAAGGTCTCATGGCCGAACTGATTGACTTCAGCCAGTTCAAAGGCACGCTCAGCCGAGCTCCCTTCAATGAACTTGGCCAGCGGATGGCCAGCGCTATTTTGACTGGTCAAGGAATGGCCGGACAGTCCATGATTCCGCTGATTGTCGGATCCCTCGACTCCGAGGAAACTGCAAAAGTCATCGCCGAGCGGTTCAATGAAGCTGTTGCAGATGACTTGATTCGCCGCGTCGAAGAGGACGGACCGGAAGACGTTAGCCACGATGCTGCTGTGCACCGCAGCCAAATGGCTATTTCCCTCTGCGTCGGATACCTAGTTCTTTCTGATACTGGTCTAATCGATGAGGCCAACGCACCGAGGATTTCGGTGGAGGCCCTGGGCAGCTGCCTGCAGCAGATCATCGAACACGGCTAAGAACTGAGCACGGCTAAGAAAGCAGCTCCACTGCCCACCGCCTACTGCCCCCCACTGCCACCGACTACTCCTGCGTAACTCACTGAATCAGCAGCGCCACCCCAGGCGCTGCTTTTTTGTTTTGTGTCTTTAATCGCACCCCGAAGCTACTAATACACACACGGAAATACGCTTCTTCTCAGGTGGAAGACATACAATGGCCTGCGATGTCTACTGAAAATACGAGCGCTCCTGGCGCAGAGTCGACCACGCTGCCGACCACGAGCCCCTACTCTGAAATCCCGAAGCCGACCCCGCTGGGTGTCATCGCCAACGCAGTTCGCGGTGGCCTCATTGGTCTCGCCGAGACGATTCCGGGGGTCTCCGGCGGCACCCTTGCGCTGATCACGGGCATCTACGGACGCCTGATTGAATCGGCAAAGCGCATCACCGACCTGCCGCGGGCAACTTCGAAGGGCACCTTCAAGGAGGACCTTCGCAGAATCGACTGGTGGCTGCTCATCCCGGTGGCTATCGGCATGGTTGCCGTGGTCTTCTCCATGGCAGGCATCATGGAGAACTTCGTCACCAACCAACCAGTCGCTTCCCGAGCACTGTTCATGGGCATGATCGCCGCCTCGATCACCATGCCGCTGAACGAGCTACAGCCAGGCGCTCTGCGTCAGCCGGGCATGCGCGGCAAGGCCATCGCAGTCTTCCTGTTCTTCAGCATCGCCCTGTTCGCGCTGACCTCCCTCCCCCAGGCCGCACCGACGCAGCCGCCTCTCTGGCTCGTACTCATCGCCGCCTCGATTGCCGTGTGCGCACTGGTTCTGCCGGGCGTTTCGGGCTCTTTCTTCCTGCTGGTCATCGGACTCTACGCACCGACCATGGGCGCAATTCACGACCGTGACTTCGCCTACATCGGCACGTTCTTCGTCGGCGCGCTGATTGGCATCGTCCTGTTCATCCGCCTCCTCGAATGGCTGCTGAGTACGCACCAGGCGCTCACGTTGGTCGCCATGTCCGGCCTCATGCTCGGTTCACTGCGCGCTCTCTGGCCGTGGCAGACCGAAAACAACGAGCTCCAGGGCATCGGCTCCGACTGGGGACTCGCCCTCGGACTGTTCATTCTCGGCGCCGCAATCGTCAGCGTCGTCGCTTATGCGCAGCGCCGTTTTTCTAATTCGGGGTCGATGGACTAAACTAGTCAAAGTCGCTTCGATAGAGCATTTTCGCTTATCGACGGCTTTGCGCCCCTGTAGCCCAATTGGCAGAGGCAACGGATTCAAAACCCGTCCAGTGTGAGTTCGAGTCTCACCGGGGGCACGATTTTAAAACCCGCTTTCACCTGGCTTTTAGCCTGGTGGGAGCGGGTTTTACTTGTCTGAGTATTCACTATCTTTCACTCTTTTTCACGCACTTTCACGTACTTTCACGGGTATTTTGCGCCAAAAATGAGCCAAAAAAGAGCCACTTATTGCACGTTGAATCCTGCGTTAACTCCTGGGTGAATCTGTTTTTGGGCATAAGAAAACCCCGCCACTATCGATTGAGTGAAGGGTTAAGTAGCAAAAAGTGTGTCTGACTTTC
>NZ_KV796535.1:0-68379 GCF_001809225.1 Corynebacterium sp. HMSC077G07
AAAGTCAGACACACTTTTTGCTACTTAACCCCAGGGTTCGGTCACTTATCGATGGTTTCTCGTGGCCTGTCGATGGTTTTGCGCCACTTATGCGCGCGCTGTGGGTGCTACGTGTGCACTTGTCGATGCGCTGTTCACTTGTGGCCAGGCTATAGCGAATCGATAGGTGAACTATGCATCGATAAGACAACGAACCAGCTCCCTTGCTCCAGCAACGCGCAGCAACAGGTAGCAAAGCGCAGCAACAGGCACCAACCCGGACCTGCCGACCGACTCGCCACCTCCCTGAGCCGCCACGGCCGTACCTCCAACACCCCCGCGCAGCCTTTGCCCGGCTGAATCCGATTAGCCTGGCCTTGTACTTGGTCAATCGGGGCTTCCGCCCCGCGCCGCCTCGCGCCGCCTCGCACGCCGGGGGACATTTTCCTATCCTGAACAGTTGCAATAGACTTAGACCCCGGTTGCCCTCCCCGTATTTCGATAGGAGCCTTGATGGACGCCCGTCTAGCCGTTCGCCGTAAGCCCGAGTTCCGCAATGAGGAAGCTACGCTGCTGTCCTCGATCGGCCAGGACGGCGAGGTGGCAATCTACTATCTCTACGATGCTTTCGATGCGACGGAGGAGGATCTTGTCGCGCTGCGTGAGTCGGTAGTTGCTGATTCGCGTGTCGACGAGCTGGTCGAGCTCCCGGCCCCCGCCGAGCTGGGGAACTACCTTGCTGTCGAGCCGCTGCCTGGCCAGTACGACCAGCGTGCCGATGCCGCCGAGCAGGCCCTGCGCCTGCTCCGCCCGGAAACGCAGGCGCAGATCACCTCGGCAACGCTGTATGTTTTCGATGCTCCGGTGAATGACGCCGTGCGCTCCTTCCTCATCAACCCGGTCGAATCGGGGGAGAAGAACCTGAGCGTCCTGCGCCGTCCGAGCATGGGCGAGATTGAGCCGCTGAAGGAGTACCCGGGCTTCACCGAGCTGGATGACGAAGGCCTGGCCGAGCTGCTCGCAGCCGACGGCATGGCCATGTCGCTGGCCGACCTGAAGACCATCCAGGATTACTTCCGCTCCGAGGGCCGCACCCCGACCGAGGTAGAGCTGTCCGCGCTGGATACCTACTGGTCGGACCACTGCCGCCACACCACCTTCAACACCGAGCTGACCTCCATCGAGAACAACGAGCCGCGCTTTGCCGCACAGCTCGACCGCGCGCTGCGTCGCTACGACGAGCTGCGTGAGCTCAACGGTCGCACGCACAAGCCACGCTCCTTGATGGACATGGGCACCATCATGGGCCGCGAACTGCGTCGCACGGGTGTCATGGATGACCAGGAAGTCTCCGAAGAAATCAACGCCTGCTCCGTCTACGTCGACGTCGAGGGCGATGACCGCAAGTGGCTCCTCATGTTCAAGAACGAGACCCACAACCACCCGACCGAGATCGAGCCATTCGGTGGTGCCTCGACCTGTCTCGGTGGCGCAATCCGCGACCCGCTGTCGGGTCGCTCGTGGGTCTACCAGGCCATGCGTCTATCTGGCGCAGGTGACATCAACACTCCGCGCGAGCAGACCCTCGAGGGCAAGCTGCCGCAGCGCGATATTTCCTCCCGCGCCGCAGCCGGCTACTCCTCCTACGGCAACCAGATCGGTCTGGCCACCACTGGTGTGCGCGAGCTGGTCCACCCGGGATACGTCGCTAAGCGAATGGAACTCGGTGCCGTCGTCGCCGCTGCCCCGGCAGACAACGTCAAGCGCCTCGAACCTGCGCCGGGCGATGTGGTGATCATGCTCGGTGGCCGCACCGGCCGTGACGGTGTCGGCGGTGCGACTGGCTCGTCCAAGGCTCACGATGAGGACTCGCTGGGCCGTTCCGGTGCCGAGGTGCAGAAGGGTAACCCGGTCAACGAGCGCAAGATTCAGCGCCTGTTCCGCCGCGAGGACGTCGCCACCAAGATTGTCCGCTGTAATGACTTTGGTGCAGGTGGCGTGTCCGTTGCGGTCGGTGAGCTGGCTGACTCCATCGACATTCACCTCGAGCGCGTGCCGCTGAAGTACGCCGGTCTGAATGCCCGCGAAATCGCGATTTCCGAGTCTCAGGAGCGCATGGCGCTGGTCGTGCGCCCGGAGGACGCCGACTTCATCATCGCCGCCGCTGCCGAAGAGAACATCGAGGCCGTCGCGCTGGCAGACATCACCGACACCGGTCGGCTGCGCATGTTCATGGGCGGCGAGGTCGTCTTCGACCTCTCCCGTGAGTTCATCGACACCAACGGCGCTGACCGCGCCCAGAATGTCGAGATGGTTGCTGCGGAGGGCGGCGTCGTAAAGCAGGCACCGGCGAGCGTGCTGGAGTCGCTGCGTGCGGCGACGGCGGGCTCCCAGGAGGGCATGATCGAGCAGTTCGACTCGACCGTCGGCCGCTCCACCGTGCTCATGCCGTACGGTGGCGCGACGCAGAAGACCGACGAGCAGGCGTCGATCCAGACGCTGCCGGTCGATGGCGGCACGAGCACCGCGTCCGTCATGACTTGGGGTTACTCGCCATCGCTTGCCGACGAGTCCCCGTACCTCATGGGCTCCTACTCCGTCGTGGAGGCACTGGCTAAGCTCGCAGCGGCCGGTGGCGATCCGCGCGGTGCCTGGCTGAGTGTGCAGGAGTACTTCCAGCGCCTGGACCAGGATCCGCAGCGCTGGGGCGAGGTTGCGCAGGCTCTGCTTGGCCTGCTGGAGGCTCAGGATGGCTTCCAGGTTGCGGCCATTGGCGGTAAGGACTCCATGTCCGGCACCTACGGCGAGGATCTGCACGTGCCGGCGACACTGGTGACCTTTGCGGTCGCTGCAATGGACGAAACCGACGCTGTGTCCGCTGCAATCCCGGCCGGTAACTTCGACCTCTACCTGTTTGCGCACAAGCCGCTCGAGTCCGGGGAACCGAACTACGAGCAGCTCAATGAACTGTTTGCTGCTGTGCGCGAGCTGCGTCCGGCTGCTGCTTCGGCTGTGACCAACGCGGATCTGGCCGCGACTCTGGTCAACATGGCTGTGGGCAATGGCGTGGGCCTGGAGGCATCCCTTCCGGAGGCTCCGCTGGGTTCCATCGTTGTGGCTGTTCCAGCTGGTCAGGCTGTTGAGGGTGCTGTTGAGGGGGCCATTGCGGGGGCCGTGAAGATTGGTGCCACCGACGAGTCGGGTACCTTGCGCTTCGGTGCGGAGTCCTTCACGGTCGCTGAGGCTCTGGAAGCGATGGAGTCCGGTTACCGTGACGTCTTCCCACTCAATGAGTACGAGGGCGAGGCCCTGCCGGAGTTTGCCAACCAGGTAAACGAAACCGAGACCGACCTGCAGAGCCCGGGCAAGAAGGATGTCCACGTGCTGCTGCCGGTCTTCCCGGGTACCAACTCCGAATACGACATGGCCGAAGCATTCGTCGCAGCTGGCGCTACCTACGAGTTCCACGTTATCCGCAACCTGACCCCGGCAATGCTGGCGGAGGACACGAAGGCGTTCATCGAGAAGCTTCAGGACGCCGACATCCTGGCGTTCTCCGGTGGCTTCTCCCTGGGGGATGAGCCGGACGGGTCCGCCAAGTTCATCGCCGCGTTCCTGCGTTCCGACGATGTCGCAGCCGCCGTCAAGGAGTTCGTGGCCGACAACGGTCTTGTGCTCGGTATTTGTAACGGTTTCCAGGCGCTGGTCAAGTCCGGCTTCCTGCCGTACGGCGACCCTGCGCAGCTCCGCGAGGACTCGCCGACCCTGGCCCACAACCGCCAGCTGCGTCACGTTTCCCGCATCGCTACTACTCGCGTCGCGACCGTGAATTCCCCGTGGCTGCGTGGTTTCGAGCCAGGCCAGACCCACCTCATGCCGGTTTCTCACGGTGAGGGCCGTTTCGTGGTTTCCGAGGACGAGGCCCGCCGCCTGTTCGAGGCCGGTCAGGTCGCTTTCCAGTACGTCGATGCCGACGGCGATGCCGAGGGCGTGCCGACGATGACAGCGCCAGCCAACCCGAACGGTTCTTCCTACGCCATTGAGGGCATTGTCAGTGCTGACGGCAGGATTCTGGGCAAGATGGGTCACCCTGAGCGTTTCCGCGAGGGCTTGATGCGCAACATTCCGGGTATTGGTGAGCAGGACATCTTTGGCAACGCTGTCCGCTGGGTCCGCGGCGAGTAGGACTGGTCTGGTGCTGTGCGGCGGATAGTCTCCGCCGCGCGTACAGCTTACGCTGCCACCCGCAGCTATAGCGGGTGGCGCAGTTGCAGCCTAAGACTCTTCCCGGGTTGCCCGGATTATGCCTCTGAACAGCGGATTTTGTAAAACTCCGCAGGATGAGTAAAGTATCTATTCGTTGCAGGGGCCGAGGGAATTACCCCAGAGTCGCTGAATAACAACAAAATGCGCCCGTAGCTCAACGGATAGAGCATCTGACTACGGATCAGAAGGTTAGGGGTTCGAATCCCTTCGGGCGCACAATGCAGACCCGCACCGATAAGGTGCGGGTCTTTTTGTCTGCCCGACTTATCGATGGTTTTCCGGCACTTACGCGCGCGGTATTGGCTCTGCCTGCGCTCATATCGATGAGCTATTCACTTGTGGCCAGGCTATAGCTCATCGATATGTGAATACCTCATCGACAAGTGAATACCGCCCACGAGCCACCCATGAGCCCGTCCATCCACGAGCCACCTCAAACCCCAAAACCCAGCGCCTCAGTATTCGAAGCATCTCAAACTCGCAATATCCGCCTAACGGTCTAGACTGTGGAACCATGATTCGTACTGAGTCCATTCTTGACCTTGCTACCGTAGCCTCGGGGCAGTCCCACGCAGACGCCCTACAGGGCTCCATCGATTTGGCGCAGACAGCGGAAAAGGCTGGTTATCAGCGTATTTGGTACGCAGAGCACCACAATATGAACTCCATCGCGTCCTCGTCGCCGGCAGTTCTTATCGCAGCCGTGGCTGCAAAAACCGAGAGCATCACCCTCGGCTCCGGCGGCGTCATGCTGCCGAATCATGCACCGCTGACGGTCGCGGAGCAGTTCGGCACGCTCGCGAATCTGTACCCGGATCGCATCGAGCTGGGGCTTGGTCGTGCGCCGGGCACGGACCAGGCCACTATGCGCGCCCTGCGGCGTGACCCGCGTTCGTCCGATTCCTTCCCGCAGGATGTGCAGGAGCTGCGCGGTTACCTCTCCGACGAGTCGCTGATCAAGGGCATCAACGCAATTCCGGGTCGCGGCACCCATGTGCCGCTGTACATCCTGGGCTCCTCGCTCTTTGGTGCTCAACTCGCAGCGGCGCTCGGCTTGCCGTACGCGTTTGCTTCGCACTTCGCTCCGGACGCGCTTCGCGATGCCATCGCGGTCTACCGCGAGCAGTTCCAGCCTTCTGAGCAGCTGGATAAGCCGTACGCTTTTGCGGCCATGAATGTGATTGCGTCGGAAAGCGAAGAGGACGCGCAGCAGCAGTACTTCGCTACCCGCAGGAACATGGTCGGGCGGTTCCTGAGTCGCGGTGGGCATCACCTCACTGACGATGAGGCGGAGGTTCTGATGGATACTCCGCAGGGGCGCCAGGTGCAGAATATGTTCCGTCACACGGCAGTCGGCACGGTGGCGCAGGTGCGTGAGCAGATTGCGCAGTTCGGTGAGTACTCGACGGCGGATGAGCTGATTGTGGCTCATCAATCGCTGAAGGTTCCTGACCGGCTGCGTTCGGTGGAGCTCACCGCAGAGGCCGCGGGGTTGACCGCGTAAGGCTCCAGGCCCCGACCCCCGAGGCGCGCGGCCTTAAACTGACCCGCTTACTTCACTGCAGCCAGCGGCAGCGACTTTTCGCTGGCAAGCTGCATGATTTCGGCGTTGGTGCGCTCGCGGAGGAAATCCGCAAGCTCCTCGCGGTTGCTCGCGCGTGTGGCCTCGGTCAGGGCGGCGGCAAAGTGCGGCTCCAGCGCTGCCACGGCCACGTAGCCGTCGGCGCTGGGGTAGAGGCCGTACGTCCACAGGCCGCCACCGAGTAGTCCGCCGGGCGCCGTCATGCCGTACTTCAGCGGCGCGGCACCGGCCTCGCCCGCCTGCTTCAGGCCAATGCGACAGTGCAGTCCAGGCTGCTTTACGACGTCTGCACCCGCACCCGCCCGCTTAATCAACCCGGCAAGGGCAGCGGTGACCGCAAAGTGTGCACCCAGGATGTCGCCCAACAACACCGACGGCATGGCTGGAGGCGTGAGAGTTCCGGCCTCCGCCTGGTAGGTCAGGTCATGGCCAGGTGTTTCTGGAGCTTTGGTATCACCGACAATGTCGATATGCACCGGCCCATTCGGGCGCTCGTGGAGACCCGCCAGCCCCATGCGTTCCAGCGCGGAGGGGCGAACCGAGGTGATGACCACATCGGCCTCATCAATCAGCGAGCTCAGCTGTGCGCGGCCCTCATCGCTCTTCAGATCCGCCTGGATAATCTCGTGACCTGCGGACATAGCTTCATACCAGGGGCGGCCGAAGGAACCGAGCGGGTCGCCTGTGGGTGGTTCGACCTTAATCACCCGGGCGCCTAGCTGGCCCAAGTGCTGAGCGGCCAGTGGTCCCGGAACGTTAATGGCGAAGTTGACGACAGTGATGCCGGCGAGGCTGGTGTGCAGCTCGGGGGAAAACATAGTTCCACACTAGAACACATCTACCTGGCCGCCGACGCTTTCGGCCAACTTCAACTGGTTGATCCAGTCGCCCTCGCCGACGCGCAGTCGGAAAATCGGGCGGTGAGCGGGGCGGGCCTCGTAGCGGACACGGGCAATCTGACCGGTTTTGGCCAGGTCCATAGCGGTTCCCTCGGTGGCCAACTGGGTGCGCGCGGCGGTGAGGCGCTCGATGACGTCGTCAAGCGCGGCGAGCACGGGTTCGGTGTTGTTCTCACACCAGGACATGACCATGTCGGGAGCAGCGGCGGCGACGCGGGTGCAGTCGCGGAAAGAGCCGGCCGCCAGCGAAATGGCCAGAGGGCCACCGGCTTCACCGGCGGCGGCAATTGCGTAGGCTGCCAGGTGTGGCATGTGGGAGATGCGGGCGACGCTGGCATCGTGGTGGTCGCTCAGCGCTGGAATGAGCTGACTGCCAAGAGCTGCTCCCAAGTTGGCGACCTGCGAAAAGACCTCAATCCAGCGCTCCGGGACGGGCTTGCCCGCAGCGTCGGCAGCAGCTGCTAGGTCGTAGGTGATGACCCAGGGGGCGCCGTCGAAAAGCCCTTCGAGCGTGGCGGACCAGCCCGCCTGCGCGGACCCCGCCATTGGGTGCGCGCCGACGAAGCGTTCCTCCATCCCGCGAGCGGAGACCTCGGCGGCGACGGCCGCCTTCACGGAGACCACATCCGTAATGCCACAGCTGGGGGCGTGCTCGTTGATGGCGTCGAGCATCGTGCCGACGACTGTCATGGGGGTGCCGATCACGATGAGCGCGCGGCTAGCCTCAGCACGTTCGAGCGTGGCCTGAAGATCTGTACTGGCGTCGAATCCCTCCTTCGTGGCTTCCTCGACCGTTGCGGACGAGCGATTCCAACCGAAGCATTCGACATTATGAGCCCGCAGATCGCGCATCATGGAGCCACCGATGAGGCCCAAACCGAGGATGCATACGGCGGGTAGTTGTGCAGCTGACAGGAAGGACGAAGCAGGGGAGGGGGACTCGAAATTGCTCACCTGACAAGCATGACATACAGCGACTAGCGTTGTGGGTTATGAGCACGACCTTTTCCGGAGGGTACACCTCCGATGACGACCGCTCCTTCGCGGTTGCCGTAACTATGGGGGAGCGCGGTTGGCGCGTCGTCGACCTCGGGGACGACGCCACCGATTCGCTCGCTGACGCCGCACAGGCGCTGCGCAATCTGCGTTCGGAACGCGCTGCTGTCGGAATGCTCAATATCGACGACGACTACTTCATTCTCGTGCGCCAGGGAGTTGGGTCGCTGCGCGTAGTGCTTTCCGACGCTACCGCTGCCGTGACCGATGACATTGCGGCAGATGTGTTCGACGAGCTGGATCTGGATATCCCCGACCTCGACGAGGACGAGCTCGACGATGTCGATGCCTGGGCTGAGGGGGACATGGATATCCTCGCTGACCTGGGCTGTTCGGAGGAAGCCCTGGAGTCCATCTGTGACGATCAGTCGCTGTGGGCGTCCGAGCAGCTTCTGGCCATCGCTGAGGAGTTGGGGTGTGCCGAGGAGCTAGCCGATGTCGCCGACCTGGATTACGACGGCGACGATGACGACTACGACCCCTATGACGACTAACCCTGACAAAGGTCACCTGACCGAGCGGCCAAGCGCGCTACCCCGTCGAAAACAGGACATTCTCGACGAAGAGTGGATGCGCCTGGCTATTGCCGAAGCTGCTCACACGGCACCCGGGGATGTGCCGGTGGGAGCCGTGGTCGTGGATGCCGAGGGCAAGGTTGTAGGCCGGGGTTCAAACCGTCGGGAAGCTGATGGTGACCCGCTTGCCCACGCCGAAGTCATTGCGTTGCGCGAGGCCACCCGCGCTGTTGGTGACGGCTGGCGGCTGGAGCAGTGCACGTTGGTCGTGACGCTGGAGCCGTGCGTGATGTGCGCCGGCGCGTGCGTCATGGGGCGCGTGGGGCGCGTGGTCTTCGGCGCGTGGTCGCCCAAGACCGGCGCGTGCGGCTCTATCGCCGATGTCATCCGCGATCCCGCCCACGCATTCACGCCGCAGGTGCGCGGGGGTGTGCTTGCCGACGAATGCTCCGTTTACCTGCGGGAATTCTTCGAACGGCAACGGCAGTTGGAAGCGTGAGCGGGGTCACAGTTAGGTCACAATTCCCGTCGTGGCCGTGACGAGCCTTCATTTTCACGTACCGTCGGAACTAGTGGAGCTGCTAGACGGTGGCTCTAGAGAATAGATAAGTCGTTTACATAGGAGGCTTACATAATGAGCGAGCTGCAGAACAAGGCCGACGAGTTGGGCGGCAAGGTTAAGGAAGCTGCCGGCAACGCCGTTGGCAACGACGACCTGGCAAACCAGGGCAAGGGCGAGCAGGCTGCTTCGAAGGTCAAGCAGGGTGCTGAGGACCTGAAGGACAAGGCCACTGAGACCCTGGGCAAGCTGACTGACAAGTAAAGCGCTTAGTTCTCGGGTAGAGATAACCCCAACCGTCTCCGCGTCTGATACGCGGAGGCGGTTGGGTTCTTTGTGTTTCGATGGCCGGCTGCCAGCGTTGGGGCTGGCTACAGCTTCTGGGCCACCAGGTCATCCAGTGGTTCGGCGGACAGCAGGTACGGGGCGATCTCGAAGACGGTACGGGCACCGGTCTCGCCAGCCTGCTTCAGGCGGTAGGCAGCGCGACCGTAGGCAACCTGGACAGCTGCGGTGAAGTCGGGGTTGCGATCCAGGTCGAGGCCGAACTCGATGACGTGACCGGACGTACCGGCCTGGCCGCGGGTAATGACCTGGCCACCGTGCGGCATGCCCTGGTGATCGCGGTCGAACTCCTCCTCGGAGATGAAGTCCACGATGGTCTCGTAAGGGGCAAAGTAATCCGGCATGGTCACGATGGTTTCGCGGATCTGCTCCTTGAGCTTGGCGTCCTCGTCGGCGTTGCCGGTCTCTTCAGCGACGACGAAACAGTGGCGCAGGTGGCATTCGTTGCCCTTCAGGTCTGCGCCCTCGCCCTTCTTTACGGCCTCGATAGCTTCCGGGTTCGGCTTGGTGTACTGGACACCCTTCTTCACTCCCGGCACACGACGCACGGCATCGGAGTGACCCTGCGACAGACCCGGTCCCCAGAAGGTCATCTGGTCTGCGCCCGGCAGGATAGCAGCGCCCAGGACGCGGTTCAGGGAGAACAGGCCCGGATCCCAGCCGGTCGAGATCATGGCGATGTTGTCACCTTCGCGGGCGGCGGCGTCCATGGCCGCGCGGTGCTTCGGAATCTCGTGGTGGTTGTCGTAGGTGTCGACCGTCGTAAAGTTCTTTGCCAGCTCAGGAGCCTGCTCCGGGACATCGGTGGCCGAGCCGAGGCACACGAACAGTACGTCTACCTCATCCTTGTACTTTTCGACATCCGCCGCCGGGAGTACGCGGGCCTCAGTGTCCAGCGAATCGCGACGGGAGAAAACGCCGACGAGTTCCATGTCCGGCTGGTCAGCGATGACCTTTTCGACGCTGCGGCCCAAATTGCCGTAGCCGATGATGGCGGAACGAATCATGAGGGAGAACCCTTTCTGTGTGGCTGTACTTCTGTGTTTAAGTTTCTAGATTTCAAGCTACAGACTATTCCTTCATATCTCAGCGGGCGTTGGCCACCCCGAATAGCGCGGTGGAGGGTTGAGGGGCTTGGGGGACGCGGGTTGAAGTGCGCCGTGAACTGCTTGGCGAAGGCCTGGCTACTCTGACCTGGGGATTTGGTAGATAAAGGGGCTACCTGTAACGTTTTCTAGCGGTGACGTGTCCGAGCGGCCGAAGGTGAAGCACTCGAAATGCTTTGTGCGGTAACCCCGTACCGAGGGTTCAAATCCCTCCGTCACCGCCAATAAAACCCCCGGTGGTTCCTTTAAATAGGAGCCCCGGGGGTTTTGCATTTAATCGGCCCTGATTGTCTGGGTGTGGTGGAGGTGTGGGAGGTGTCCGTCGTAAAGCGGCAAATGGTGAGGCACCCGACCTGGAGCGCCTAAATCACAAAAATAACATCAGTAACACACACCCCATTGTTCACGTTTATCCGGGAAGTCCGCTACTCTTAGCAAAAGTATTTCCGGTTTTTATGTCGTGCCCGCCCTCAATGACCATGTCAGCGCCAGAGTTGATGTTGGCCAATCCGGGGTGGTCGCTAGCATCGGAGTAGCGAAGAGGCTTCAAACTGCAGGTGGAGTCCGAGGGAGTGCTTGGTTAGCGCGAACTTGGGGAAGCTGCAGTTGGGGCGGTCCAGGCGAATATTAGACGTAAGGGAAACTTGACATGGCAAAGGCCTTGTTCAAACTCGGCAGGTTCTCCTACCTGCATAAATGGACTGTGATCATCGCGTGGTTCCTGATTTTGGCGGGGCTGGGCGGTGCAGTTGCCGCATTCCAGAAGGGATTCATCGACCAGTTCTCGATCCCCGGCATGCCGTCGGCAACGGCTTCGCACGTGATTGAGGAAAAGTTCCCCGATGTTCCGAACCCAATTCGAGAGCAGCGTATCTATGTCGCCTTCGAGGCCCCGGAGGGGCAGAGGCTCGATGACCCACAGAATAAAGAAGCTGTTGACCAGGTCATTAACGGCATCCGCGACAATGTCGGCCAAATCTCCGATGATTTGCAACTTCACAACCCGGTAGACCTCAATCCGAAGATGCAGGCGATGGTCAAGGAACAGGGCATGGCCGCCGGCCTGCCCAAGGATGTTGCCGAGGCCGATGCCAATGCCCTGCGTACCGTGTCCGATGACGGTCGCTACGGTATTTCCACCTTCGTTTTCGACGCCAAGATGCCGCAGGACATCGAACCGGAGAATATGCAGGCGCTTCTCGACGCAATGCAGGCCGGTCGTGACGCCGGTATCAAGGTCGAGGCCTCTGGCCCGGGCATGCAGCCCGCGATTGAGGTAGCTCCGACCTCGGAGATTATCGGTGTGACCGTGGCATTTATCGTGCTGGTTGTCACCTTCGGATCTCTGGTCGCTTCGTTCCTGCCTATTGTGACGGCGGTAGTGGGCATTATCATCGGTGTCTTCGGCGTGACATTGATGACCGCATTCACCGACGTCAACTCGATTACCCCGGTACTTGCCGTCATGTTCGGCCTGGCTGTCGGTATTGACTACGCACTGTTCATCCTCTCTCGCTACAGGGCAGAAAGAGCCCGAGGGATGACCAACGAAGACGCCATCGGCATGGCTACCGGTACGGCTGGCTCCGCTGTGGTTTTCGCCGGCCTCACCGTGATTGTCGCTTTGGCAGCGCTGACGGTCGCCAAGGTGCCGTTCATGTCTCTGATGGGTATTTCGGCGGCAATTACGGTGGCCTTCACAGTGCTGGTCTCTCTGACCCTGCTGCCGGCAGTTATGTCTCTGCTGGGCGACAAGGTCTTCGCTGGTCGCGTGCCCGGTGTTGCTGGCAACCCCTCGCGTAACCCGCGCAAGGAACGTCGCTCTTCCTTCTTCGGTGAGATGACGATGGGGCGACGTTGGGTCACTTTCGTGCACAAGGCCCCAGGGTTGTTCCTGGTCGGCTGTATCGTCTTGCTGTTGGCATTGGCCTACCCGGCCATGCACTTGAAGCTGGCGCTGCCGTCCGACTCTACTGCGGCTAAGGACAGCACGAACCGCAAGGCCATCACCATGATTGAAGAGGGCTTCGGTGCGGGACGTAACTCTCAGCTCATCATTATTGCCAAGTCGGACGATGTGAAGCCCGATGCACCGGTGCTCAAACCACTTATCGAGTCCCTGAGACAGACCAACCCGGAACTCTCTGACATCGAGGCCGCCCGCAAGGCTTCCTATAGTTACGCTGTCGACCAGTTCAAATCCAACGTCGGTGTCGAGCACATCCAGATGATTGGCATGAATCATGACGGCACTGCGGTCAAGATGATTATGACCCCGAAGTCGGGTCCACTCGATCCTGCGACCAAGCAGCTGATGAACGCGGTGCGCGATCAGCAGAAGCAGATTGAGCAGACCACCGGCCTATTCACCGGTGTCACTGGTCTGGTTCCTATTGAAATTGACATCACCGACCGCCTCCAGGGCGCAATGCCGCTCTACTTGGGCGTTGTCGTGGGTCTGGCAGTGATCCTGCTGCTGATGATTTTCCGTTCCCTGATGGTGCCGTTGACTGCGGGTGTGGGCTTCTTGCTCTCTGTCGCAGCCGCATTCGGTGTCACAGTGGCATTTTTCCAGGACGGCCTCTGGGGCGTGATTAGCACTCCGGGTCCGCTGGTCAGCTTTGTGCCAATCTTCCTCATCGGCGTGACGTTCGGTTTGGCCATGGACTATCAGGTCTTCCTGGTTTCCCGCATGCGCGAGCATTACACCCACAACAAGGGTGAATCCTCACCAGAGTCGAAGTACAACGCGGTCGAAGAATCGGTCGTTGAGGGCTTTACTCTCGGCGCTCGTGTGGTCACTGCCGCTGCGATTATTATGATCTCCGTCTTCGCGGCTTTCGCCGGGCAGCCCCTGGCGATTATTAAGGTATTCGGCTTCGCGCTGGGTGCCGCAGTGCTTTTCGACGCCTTCGTTATTCGCATGACCTTCATCCCGGCATCCATGTTCCTGCTTGGCCGCGCTACGTGGTACATGCCGAAGTGGCTGGACAAGGTGTTGCCTTCTGTGGATGTCGAAGGCTCTGCCCTGGAAGAGGTTTCCGAGGAGCTGGTGGAGAAGGGCCGCCGCGAGCGTATGGCTCGCGGTGAGTCCCTGTTGCCCGAAAGCGAAGGTGCTGGGCGTGGCTTTGGCGACACGGACGCTGACGAGGACGAAACAGACAGTGCCGATGGTGAAGTTGGTGCTGGTGCAGCCGCTGCGGCGGGCGCGGCGGGCGCGGCGGGCGCAGCAGGTGGTACCGCTGTGGCGGTTGCGACCAAGAAGCGTAACCGCTGGATTCCGAAGCGGAAGAAGGCAAAGCTGGAAGAGCTTGAGCCCGCTGACCAGGCGGAGCAGGCCGAACGCTCTGAGCAGGCCGAACTGTCCGCCCCTACGGCGCCTTTTGATCCGGAGCAGCCGGCACAGCCAGAGCAGCCAGAGCAGGCGGAGCCGACCGAACAGCTCATGCAGCCCGCGCCAGCTGAACCAACCGACGCCCAGCCGAACCCGGAAAATGCCAAGGACGTCGAGGTCCGCCCGTACTACAGCCCGGCTCGTAAGCGGAAGAAGATTACGGTTGCGGAACTGATGAAGCGCGAAGGACTCGAAGAGGAAGCGCCACGTCGTAGCCGCGCCGTGTGGGACCCGGAAAACGCTGCCCAACCCGAGGAAAACGACAGCGCTGAGTAACTCGCGAATAGCACCCAGGTAACCTCAAGGCATTAGCACTGGACCACAACCAAGGAGCTTCATGTCGCAGTCGAGGACGACGGGCTTTGACGTCGTAAAGCAAATCGAAGGCGCGCGCGGACGTGCTGGCACCATCCACACCCCGCATGGCGATATTGCTACGCCGGCGTTCATTCCGGTCGGCACGAAGGCGACCGTGAAGACGCTCACGCCCGAGCAGGTGCGATCCACCGGCGCGCAGGCCATGCTGTCGAACGCGTACCACCTGTACCTGCAGCCCGGCGAGGAAATCGTCGACCAGGCCGGCGGGTTGGCAAAGTTCTCCAACTGGAACGGCCCGACATTCACCGACTCCGGCGGATTCCAGGTGCTCAGCCTCGGCGCGGGCTTTAAAAAGACCCTCGCGATGGACGTCACCGGCATGCAGAAAGATGACATCGTCGCCGAGGGCAAAGAGCGCAACGCGTTCGTCGACGAGGACGGCGTGACTTTCCGCTCGCACATCGATGGCTCCGAGCACCGCTTCACGCCGGAGGTGTCCATGCGTATTCAGCACGCGCTGGGCGCCGACATCATGATGGCGTTCGACGAGCTCACCACGCTGATGAACACCCGCGGCTACCAGGAGGCATCCGTCGAGCGCACGCACCGCTGGGCGCGCCGTTGCCTGGAGGCTCACAACGAGCTGACGATTTCGCGCGGTCAGGTCGATGCGCATGTTCATTCGCTTGACGACGACCAGTTGCCCATCCAGCAGTTATTCGGTGTCGTGCAGGGTGCGCAGTACGAAGACCTGCGCCGCAAGGCCGCCCGCGGGCTGGTGGAGCTCTCCCGCGAGTTCGAGGATGCCGGCCAGCTCGGCTTCCACGGCTATGGCATTGGTGGGGCGATTGAGAAGCAGAACCTGGGCCTGATCTGCGGTTGGGTCAACGACGAGCTTCCCGACGACCGCGCCCGCCACCTGCTGGGGATTTCCGAGCCGGACGATATTTTCGCCGCTGTCGAGGCCGGTGCCGACACCTTTGACTGCGTGGCTCCGACCAGGCTTGCCCGCCGTGGTGGTGTGTACACGCTCGATGGCCGGATGACCTTGACGAATGCCCGCTTCAAGAACGACTTCCGCCCCGTGGATGCGGAGGTGCCCTCCTACACTTCGCTGAATTATTCCCGGGCCTACCTGCATCATCTGTTGAAGGCCAAGGAGTACCTGGCTGGCACGCTGTGCACGATTCACAACCTGTTTTTCATGGTGCAGCTGGTGGAGAACATTCGCGCTGCGATCCTGGAGGACCGGTTCTTCGAGTATCGCGATGAGTTCATGGGCCGCTACTACGCCAACGGTGGTCGTGCGGTGGGGAATTAGGGGCCGGCTGGGCTGGGGCTAGGCTTCTGCCTTTTCGCACTTCACGACAGCCATGTCACCTCGTGCCATCTGTGGAGGTGGCATGAGGTGACACCAGTGGCGTGAAGTGGCAGGGAACACCCGAATCAGTCCAGTGGCGTGAAGTGGCGGCTGGGCGGGCCCGGGGGAAGCCCAAAACTAGACCTAGCTCTACTGCGCGAGGCAGTCTCAACCGGCATCATGGAGGACATGATCACGGTTGAACGACTCAGCAAGAAGTACGGTTCGAAATTAGCCGTCGATGACCTGTCCTTCACCGTTCCCGACGGTGTAGTGACAGGTTTTCTCGGCCCAAATGGCTCCGGCAAGTCCACCACCATGCGCTGCATGCTGGGCCTCGATACCCCGACCACGGGCCAGGCCTTGTTCACCGGGACGGATTCCCAGGGCAACACCTACAGCAACCAGCCCTTTTCCACGCTGAAGAATAAGCCCAGCATCGCCGGTGCAATTCTGGATGCCGGTTGGCACAACAAGGCTCGTTCGGGCCGCGCTCATCTGCGGGCCCTCGCCCGCGGCGCCGGCATCCCCGACACCCGCGTGGAAGAGTGCCTTGAGCAGGTCGGCATGACCGAGGCGGCGAAGGACAAGGTCGGCGGCTACTCGCTGGGCATGAAGCAGCGTCTGGGAGTGGCAGCGGCTCTGCTCGGCAAGCCGCAGCATCTGATTTTGGATGAGCCGGTCAACGGCCTGGACCCCGAAGGCGTCTCGTGGATGCGCCACACCATCAAGGCGCTGGCCGCACAGGGCTGCGCTGTCCTCGTGTCGTCGCACCTCCTTTCCGAGATGCAGCTCACCGCCGACCGCATCGTCGTCATCGGCCGCGGTCGCATGATCGGCGAGTACAGCATGGATGAATTCCTTTCCGACGGCACGGTCATCGAAGTTGAAGTCGATGACCCCGCTCGGCTGCTGCAGGCGTTAGGGCCGGTCGCGCGTGGGGTTGACGTCGATAAGCAATTGCGCATTCCGCTTTACGACGGCATCAGCGAGCAGCAACTCCGCCGCGACATTGCGGCCGCTGCTCTGCGTGAGGGGCTGTTGGTGACGCGGTTGCACACGAAGCGCGACAACCTGGAGGAAAAGTTCCTGGCTGCGACCCAGGAATCGCAGGAATACCGCGCGCAGGCGATTGGGCAGTAGGGGAGTGACTGAGATGAGTTTTGGAAACGCTTTGCGGTCGGAGTGGACGAAGCTAGCCAGCCTGCGTGGCACGTGGGTGTATGTGGTGTTGTTGGTGGGCTCGATAGCTGGGCCGATGGCGGCTTTCAGCATGGCGGCGGACGCTGGTGCAACCGCTGATTGGGAATTGCTGCTGTTGGGGACCGTGATCTTCAACATGATCGTGATTGCCTTTGGTGGCTCCACCCTGGCGGGTGAGTACAACGATCAGATGAATGCGCATGCGTTCTTGACGCAGGACCGAAGGAGCCTGTGGCTTTCGGCACGGATGACGCTGACCCTTGTGCTGATTGCTGTCTGTTGGGTCATTGGTGTGGCGCTTGCTTGGCTATCGGTGACGGTTTCCCCGCGCGTGGAGTTCAAGGGCGGCGACGCTGCCACGGACATGCTCGCCGGAGTGCTTGGCTTTGTAGTGTTTGGACTAATCGCGATGTCGCTGGGAGTGCTGACGCGCTCGCGCGTGGCCGCTGTCGCTATTCCGCTGGTGTGGATTCTGGTGGTGGAAAGCATGCTGGAGTTCGCGGCGCTGGCGTATGCGATTTTCCGGCCATTGTGGCTGGTCACGCCGGGTGCACGCATTCAGCAGTTGTCGACGCAATTGGGCGGTCTGATGGCAAATCCGGAGAATCCACGCATCGGGTTTGAGGCCGGCATGACGCAGCCGATGTGGTTCAACATCGTGGTGCTGGTGGCCTGGATTGTTGTGGCTGTTGGCGTTGCTCATTGGGTCAATGCCAAACGGGATGTGAAGTAAAAGCAAAAAGTGCCGCGACTACTCGCTTCTCAGGCGAGGTCGCGGCACTTTTTTCGTCGTTAAGCGGGAACGCGCGTGTCGTAGTAGCCTTCGCGGCGCTTGACCCACGCGATGACGGCGTAGGTGACTGGCATGACTACAATCTCGACGGCGGTCTTCCAGATGAAGCCGACGATGACGTAGTTGACGAAGGTACCCCAGGTATCGATGCCGATAGCGGTGGCGGCGATGGAGCAGAAGATGAGCGTATCGACGAACTCGCCAACCACAGTCGAGCCCATCAGTCGCGCCCAGAGAGCCTTTTCACCAGTGCGCTTCTTAATGGCGTTGAGCGACCAGGCGTTGAGCAGCTGACCGACGACATAACCGGCCAGACCTGCGAGAACAAGCTGCGGGACGGTGCCCAGCACAGTGGCGAAGGCTTCCTGATTCTCGTACCACGGTGCCGCCGGGAGCTTGATGGCGGCAAAGAAGCAGAGCATTGCGCCGGCGAGGATGGCGAAACCGGTCCACACGGTGCGGCGGGTGGCTTTGTAGCCATAGCACTCGGAAAGCACGTCGCCGATGACGTAGCTCAAGGGGAAGAGGAAGAAGGCACCGTCGGTGGCCAGGCCGAAGATTTCCACGCCCTTGGTGGCGGTGATGTTGGAGACAATCAGCACGCCAATGAAAATGGCCGTGAACATCGGGTACAGCGATTTCGGTACCGGGATGTGGCGTGGCGTGGTTGCTGTGGATTCGGACTTAGTTGCGTTCTCGGGCGCGTGCGAGGTGCTCACAGCGGCAGTCTCGGCGTTGCCCGGCCCAGACTTGGGCAGGTTTTCGTTATTTGTCACGGGAGGGAATGTTACCTGCCGCTCAGGGCTCCAAGCGAGTGCCGATGAAGTCTTCGAGGCCGACTCTGCCTCTCATCCTCTAACTCCTGTGGGTTTGAGTCCGCAGGAGTTAGAGGATGAGCGGGTTTAATTATTTGTTTTCTTAGCTCCACGCTTACTGCGCATTCCGTTAACAATAAATGTAAAACAGCTTACAATCAGGCTGGCAAGAGCGATTAAGCAGTAGAGCAGCGCGCGATCTGTCTTTGCCGTAATAGCTGCTGTACTCATAACGGCAGTCTGGTTAGCTAGTTTGCTCAATGTGTACATCCCATTTGCGATGCCCAGGAGACAGAGGAGGCTCACGACTAGTCCGATAATGGAAATCGATGCTAGCCAATTTACGCGCAAACGTGATGACATTGTTCTCCTCTAAAAGATCCGCTTACAAAAAGTCACGCATACATTAACCCTTGATTTTATTGAGAGGTCATGAATGCCTTTCGAGTAATAGATGAATTTCCTCCAAGATGATTTGAATTATTCAACCGGAGATCTTTCCCCAAGATTTCAACTATCATCTTGGGGTCTCGCTAACATATTCCTGTGACCAGTTCCCAACGGTTGACTAATTCCACTTTACCCACCGGCCGCTACGCCCCTTCGCCGACCGGTCGGCTGCACCTGGGAAACCTGCGCACCGCGGTTCTCGCCTGGGCGCACGCCCGCGCGCAGGGCGGTCGCTTCATCGTGCGTATCGAAGATATCGACCGCCAGCGCTCCCGCCCCGAGTATGAGGCGCAGCAGCTCGCCGATCTCGAGGCCATCGGCATAGACTGGGATGGCGCCCCGGTCCGCCAGTCAGAACGCTCTGACCTGTATGAATCCGCGCTCGCCGACCTCACGCAACGCGGCCTGACTTATCCCTGCTTCTGCACGCGCCGTGAAATCCTCGCCGCCTCCTCCGCGCCGCATGGCGTGCCAGGGCAGTATCCCGGCACGTGCCGTTCGCTTGACGACGAGCACCTCTCCGCGAAAAAGGCCGAATTTGCGGCGGCGGGGAGAAGGCCGTCGATACGCCTGAAATCGCAGGTGAGTGAGGGGGCCGCGACCGATGAGCTGTATGGCGAGATTGCCGCTCCGATCGATGACTTTGTCCTTCAGCGTGCCGATGGCATGTGGGCCTACAACCTCGCGGTCGTCGTCGATGATGCCGAGCAGGGTATCACTGAAGTCGTGCGTGGTGATGACCTGATGTCCTCCGCCCCGCGCCAGACGTACTTGGCTGGTCTTTTGGGGTATGCGGCGCCTTCGTTCGTGCACGTGCCACTGGTGGTGAACTCTAAGGGGCGCCGATTGTCCAAGCGGGATGGCGACGTGACTCTCGGCGAGGTGTCCGTGGGTGCAGCGCAGCGGTGGATTCTGGATTCGCTCGGTGGCGGTGTTGGTAGCGATGGTGGCGATGGTAGCGACGGTGGCGATAGTGGCGCAGAACTCGGCTCCATTGCCGACCTCCCTGAAGCCCTGCGTGCGGGTCTGGAAATTCCTCGCGGACAGGTGATTTTCTAGGGCCCGCCGAGAACTACGGCTAGTGCATACGTTAGGGGCAAGAGTGCGAATGCAACTAGTGCCGCTACGATTGTCAAACCGTTTGACCGGGCTTTTAGCGCTGTTAGGAAGCTGATTAGGCCGAATCCGAAGACGCCGACAGCGAGGGGTATTGTCCAGGCATCGGAGAGTGCAGTGCTGACGAAAAACAGTCCAATGTAGCAAGTCAGGGCTAAGAGGAGTGCGGCAGCTGCGAAATTGCGGAAGCGATTCATGGTACGAGGCCTAGGACTCCGCTAGAGGATCTTTGCCACCTAATTTCATTTCGAAGCGCTTGTAATCCTCGAGGGAAGCGAAGTGGCGAGAATAGATGTCGATGTCTGTATCGACGCGACCGTTAAGAGCGGGGGCGACATCTACGATGTGGCGCAACGTGACAGATCCTCCCGAGTGGGAAGGCTCTTCTGGGGCTGATTCATTTTCGTGGGCTAATGCTTCGACCTGCGCGTATGCGGCGCTATCAGAATCGGCAAAGACAATGTATAAGTCCTCACGGAAGAAGCTCTCATTCGCCGAGGTTGAATCTCTTTGCTTTGTTAACTCAAAAACTGCAATTCCGATGTATGGTTCCATCTATTTTTCCGTTCTTCGATTGCCGCCTAGTTCAGTACGAATTTGAGGCTTTCTTACTGGACGCCACGTTTACTCGAATTGATAAACATTGGATTGTTGCTGAAACCTGCGCTTACCCTATCACTGCCGATACCCTCGGGGCATGCCTACTCTTCTAGTCGTCCACCATTCCCCGACCCCGCTTCTGCAGGAAGTCTTAAGCCATGCGCTCGAGGGGGCCAACGACCCCGCGCTAGAGGGCGTGGATGTCAAGGTCGTCGAGGCTCTCGACGCCACCATCGATGACCTGACCAGCGCTGACGCTATCCTGCTCGGCACCTCCGCCAACTTTGGATACATCTCCGGCGCGCTCAAGCACTTCTTCGACACCACCTTCCGGGAGGCGCAGGAAGTTACCAAGGGGCTGCCATTTTCCTACTGGATCCGCGGCGGCTTCGACACCACCGGGGCGGAAAACGCCATGAAAACCATCACGACCGGCTACAAGTGGGAGCTTGCGGCCGAGCCCGTCGTGTTTGTCGGTTCGCTTGACGACGACATCTCCGACCGCCTGGTAAATCTCGGTGGCACCATGGCTGCCCAAATTTTGGGCTGATTGAAGATTTAGTGTCGAGGCCGTGAAATAATGGCCGGGTGAATGATTCAGGGGCACAAGGGTCGCAAGTGACGTCGTCAAGCGAGAAAAACCGCAAGCCCATGATGAGTCTGCTGGGGCCTGCTTTTGTGGCAGCGATTGCCTACGTGGACCCCGGAAATGTGGCTGCGAACCTGTCTGCGGGCGCGAGCTACGGGTATCTGCTGCTGTGGGTGTTGGTGGTGTCCAACCTCATGGCGATGGTTGTGCAGTACCTGTCGGCGAAGTACGGCCTGGTGACGGGGCGGTCGCTGACCGAAGGTGTCGCCGACCGCTTCGGTTCGAACCGGCCGGGGCGGCTGGCGTACTGGGTGCAGGCCGAGATTGTGGCGGCAGCGACGGATGTGGCGGAAATTATTGGTGGCGCCACGGCGCTGTACCTGCTCTTTGGGACGCCGATGCTGCTTGGCGGTGTCATTGTTGGCGTGGTCTCGCTGGGGCTGTTGTTGCTTCAGGGTGGGCGTTCGCAACGCACTTTTGAGGGCGTGATTGTGGCGTTCCTGCTGGTCATTACGGTGGGGTTCCTGGCCGGGCTGTTTGTCACGGGCCTGAGTCTCGGGGAGATGGCCAGCGGAATTCTGCCGCGCTTCCAAGGCGCGCACACCGTGGTGCTGGCGGCATCCATGCTGGGTGCGACCGTGATGCCGCATGCGGTCTACCTGCACTCCGGGCTGGTGCGCGACCGCGAGTACAAGGTGGAAGATGACTCCTCGCTGCGCCAGCACCTGCGGGCCACGCGCCTCGATGTCTTCGGTGCCCTCGTGCTGGCTGGGTCGGTGAATATCGGCATGCTGTGTCTGGCGGCCGAAGCGCTTCCGGGAGTGGAGGGGACTGACTCCATCGAAGGTGCTCACGCCGCCGTGACCAGCGTGCTTGGTCCCGTGGTGGGCGTGCTCTTCGGTGTTGGGCTGTTGGCCTCCGGGCTGGCGTCGTCCTCTGTCGGTTGCTACGCCGGTGACCTGATTATGCGCGACCTGCTGAAGGTGCGTGTGCCACTGCTGGTGCGCCGAATAGTCACCATCATTCCGGCGCTGCTCATTATCGCCAGCGGCGTGGAGCCGACGTGGGCGCTGGTGCTCAGCCAGGTGGTGCTGTCGATTGGCATCCCGTTTGCGCTGGTCCCGCTGGTGCGCATGACCTCCTCGCGTGCCGAGATGGGCATCTGGGCCAACACCCCACTACTGCGCCGGGTCGCGTGGGTTATCTGCGGGCTCATCATCGCGCTCAACGTGGCGCTGGTGGTCCTGGTGCTGACGGGGAAGGGGTAGCTTCCGGGAGGGGGAGGTGGGGGCCTCGTCGTAAAGCGTGCGGGAGATGGTAGACAAAGCTGTCTAGTTGGTGTTAGGGTGGGCGGCACGATCACAAGATATCGACGAGAAATGGCCTTTGACAGCGTCGATAGGCAACCGCCCGATTCGCGGACCCGGTGCCCCAAAGGAAGATCAGCCCCACAGACCGCCTGCGGGGAAGAGCGAATAGGAGCGCCAAATGCACACCACAATAAGCGACGTCCACATCATCCATCTCAGCCGTCACACCGCTGACCTTCTCGTCGACGGCCGACCCGTCGCCATCCGGCTGCAAGAAGCCGACATCGACCCCCACTCCCGGAATCTCGTCCAACTACCCGTCGACCCCGCCTTCTACGCCACCCTCCGCGGCCAGCAACGCGCCGACTACCTCAGCGCCCACGTCCGCGACGGCGTACGCTACGGCCGCATACTCTGGCACGAGCTTGACGACGGTCGTCACTTCCTCACCATCCCCACCATCGGCGGCTACCATGTGCACCAGGTCTTTGAGGTCCGCCGCAGCCGCGAGGGAGTGTGGAGCCGGCACTGAGCTGGTTGCGTGAGCGTGCCTGGCGTGATGAGCGCGGCGCGGATGCGAGCGGGAACCTCTCCGCCTAGCCTTGGGCTATGCAGGTACGAGACTCCGCAACACCCCCGTTCTGGCCCACCGAAGGCGAAGGCGACTTCTACACCGACGCCGCCGCAGCCGTCGACCGGCTCACCGAAATCCACCGGGCAGGGATGGCCTACCTAGTCGAGCAGTACACCGCCGCCACCGAAGGAAATTCCGGGAGTGGGCCGGTGCGCGCCTACTACCCCGAACTACGCTTCACCGTCCCGGCCGGCAGCGCCGTCGAGGATGTCGACCCCTCCCTGTCGCACGGCTTCGTCGACCGCCCGGGAGTGTATGCCACCACCATCACCCGCCCGGTGATGTTCCGCACCTACCTCATCGAGCAAATCAACGACCTGCTCGCCAATCACGGCGGCGAAGTCGAGGTGCGCGTCTCCGACCAGCCCATCCCACTCCGGATGTGCCGCGGCTTCGATGCGGCTGCCGAGGAAGCGGCGGGGAGGGAAGGGGCGTCGGCAAGCATGCTGGCGGCAGTGGAGAAGACGTTTACCCCCATCGACTCCGCCAGCATCGACGACACCATCGCCGACGGCGAAGCCGACTACCTGGGCCTGCTCATCAAACCCTTGAGCCTCTTTACCGCCCAGCGCATCGACCTCGCCCTCCAGCGCCTCGAGCACTACACCGGGTCGCACGCCGCAAACATCCAGCGCTTCGTGCTGTTCACCAACTACCAGCTGCACACGGACGTGTTCCTCGAATACGCCGCCACCCTCACTCCCGGAAATCCGCACGGGTACACGGCGCTGGCGTGCCCGGGTGGGCAGCGCTACGACATCGGCGCCATCCCCACTCCCGGAGTTTGCCGTCAGCACGCGCACGCCTCGCAGATGCCGGCGTACCACTTGCTCCGCGACGACCAATGCGGCATCACCATCATCGACATCGGCGTCGGCCCCTCGAACGCCAAAACCATCACCGACTGTCTCGCCGTCACGCGTCCGCACTGCTGGATGATGGTCGGACACTGCGCCGGCCTCGACGGCCGCATGCGCATCGGCGACATGATTCTCGCCAACGGCTACGACCGCGCCGACGGAGTCCTCGACAACTACGTGCCCCTGGAAAAGCCCATCCCGCCGATTGCGGAAATTCAGCTCGCCGTCACCAATGCACTCGCCCGCGTCTCCGGACTCACCGGCGATGAGCTGAAAAAGCGCCTGCGCACCGGCACCGTACTGTCGACCTCCGACCGCAACTGGGAGTGGCGCTCCCAGGCCGACCTCTACCGGGAGCTGCAGAAATCCACCGCCATCGGCGTCGAAATGGAATCCGCCACCATCGCCGCCAACGGCTACCGCTTCCGCGTGCCCTACGGCGCGCTGCTCAGCGTCTCCGACATGCCGCTGCACGACAAACCCAAACTCCCGAAATCTGCCCGCGAGTTCTACCAATCCTCCAAGGAAGAGCACCTCATGGCCGCCGTGCGCGCGTGCGAGGACATGGCCGCGGCTCCCGACACCCTCCACTCCCGGAAGTTACGTCGGCCGGTGGGAGAGGTCGCGTTCCGGTAGGGCACTTTCGGGAGTGCGTCGTCAAGCCCGTTTGTGCAGATTGTGCATGCTTTACGATGGCTGTGGACAACGCCAAAAAGCGATTGAAGCCGCCCACTCCCGGAAACTAGCCTTAGCCCCATGACGACATTGGGACTGCTCAGCGCGCTGGCGACACGGGGTATTGACGTGCTCGCCGACCTGCGCGCCGCACTCCCGGAAAAATCCACCGGGCACCGGGAGTTGGCAGCCAGCATCGGCTTCGACCCCTTCCGCCTCAAGCGCCTGCTGCGCTGTGCCGAGCGGCTGTTCGGCACGGTCGAGGGCGATATGGATGTCGAATCCCGCGACAAAGCCGTCGCGATCGCCCGGGAGCTGAAGCTGTCGCTGGACACGGTCATGCAGATCGACAAGCGCTCCGGGCAACTCAACAACGTCGAAATCCGGGAGTACTACCGCCTGGACTTCACCCGCGCCGCCGCAGCATACGACTTCGAGGGCCTCGACACCTACATGCGCACCAAGGTCAAGGAGCTCAACCGCACCGACGAGCCGCCGCAGCACCTGCGCGCCCACGTCTCCCGGAATCCGGACATCCGCGGGATGAAGCATCTGCAGGTCACCGGTCCGGCGAACATGATTGACGACCTGGTCGCGCCGCTGACCGTGCGCGCAGCTGAAATCGCCAAAGCGCACGAGGATTACACCCGGGATCGGTGTGTCGGTCAGGCGCTGGCAGAACGCTTGGCACACGGGGCGGAGGGGCCGCTTGACGACGTCGACAAGCTCCGTTACCAGCCCGCGCTCATCGTAACCGCGCAAGACATCGTGGAGTACAGCCCGCGGTTTGCGGCGACCTCCAACGGCTCCGTCCTCACTCCCGGACAATTCGTCGAGGCATTGCTCGCGGACACCGGCTGGGTGCTGGTCTACGACGAGCACAACACGCCGACCGACCTACTCCCGATACACAACCCGCGCCTGGCGACGGAGGAACAGCGCATCGCGATGATCCTCGACAACCCCATCTGCGCGTGGCCCGGGTGCCCGCGCCCCGCCCACGCTGGGCAGGCCCATCACCTGGTCGCCAGGAAAAACGGCGGCGCCACGACTATGGAAAACATGGTCATGACCTGCAAAGAACACAACGCCGCCAACGATGACGACAGGCAAGGCCTCAACGGGCACCTCGAGCGTGACGACGGCTCCGGCGCGGTCTACCGCCACCCGCCGTCTCCGCACGCGCCGCCCGAATTCAACCTTGCCTTCCCGACAGCTCTCGCGGGGCGGGCCTACTCGGGCTACCGTCAGCGCGAATAGCTTTACAGATATACCCATAGGGGGTATATATTGGGGTATGGCTAATCAAACTTTTACTGTTACTGGCATGACATGCGGACACTGCGAGGCATCGGTGCGGGAGGAAGTCTCTGAACTCCCGGGAATCACTGATGTCCAGGTTGACCGCTCCCGGAATTTCCTTTCCGTGACCTCGGATGCAGACATTGACACCGCTGCCGTAATCGCAGCAGTGGATGAAGCTGGCTACAAGGCGGTCGCAAACTAAACCCCCAAAGAGGAAAGCGGATGTCTGAGCAGCAACTTCTCACCCTTGATATCCCCGTCGGCGGGATGACGTGTGCGTCGTGCGCAAACCGTATCCAACGCAAGCTGAACAAACTTGATGGCGTTAACGCGAGCGTGAACTATGCGACCGAGAAGGCGCATGTGGAGGCGCCGGCGGACATCAACCCGCAGCAACTGATCGACACAATCGTGGCAGCGGGGTACACCGCTGAGCTTCCGCAGGAGGAGCCCGAACAGGAACCGGGTGCTGCTCCCGAAGGGAAAGACCGGGAGCTGGAAGACCTGCGCAACCGAGTCATCGGCGCTGTCATCCTCACTGCTCCCGTCATCGCAATGTCGATGATTCCTGCCCTCCAGTTCACTAATTGGCAGTGGCTGTGTCTCACGCTCTCGGCGCCGGTCTTTGTGTGGGCCGGCTGGCCGTTCCACCGCGCGACACTGAAGAATCTGCGTCATGGCGAGGTCACCATGGACACGCTAATCACTATGGGGACGACCGCTTCGTTCCTCTGGAGTGTGTGGGCGTTGTTCTTCGGGCGTGCCGGGCTGCCGGGGCTCAAGCACGAGTTCCACTTCACGGTCACTCCTGGTGATGCCGATATGAACATCTACCTCGAGGCGATGGCCGGCATCATCATGTTTGTGCTGATTGGTCGTTACTTCGAGAAGCGCTCCAAGCGCAACGCCGGTCAGGCACTCCGGGAGTTGATGAAGCTTGGCGCCAAGGATGTCTCCGTTCTCGAAAGTTCGGGAGTGGAGAAGCGGCTGCCCGTGGAACAGCTCCGTCCGGGAGTGGTGTTCGTCGTTAGGCCTGGTGAGAAGATCGCGACGGACGGCGTTGTCGTGGAGGGCGCGTCGGCGGTGGATGCGTCGATGCTGACCGGCGAACCGATGCCTGTCGAGGTCGGCCCTGGCGATGAGGTGACGGGAGCGACAATCAATACGTCAGGGCGGCTGCTCGTGCGGGCGACGCGCGTGGGCTCGGAGACGCAGTTGGCGCAGATGGCGGCGATGGTCGAGGCGGCGCAGACGGGTAAGGCGCCGGTGCAGCGGCTGGCGGATCGGGTTTCGGGAGTGTTCGTGCCCGCCGTCATCGCGATCGCCGCGGTCACGCTGGGCGCGTGGTTGCTTACGGGGCACGGCGCGAGTGAGGCGGTCACGGCTGCGGTCGCCGTGCTCATCATCGCGTGCCCGTGTGCGCTTGGCTTAGCGACGCCCACAGCGCTCCTGGTCGGCACGAGTGAAGGTGCCAAGGCTGGTGTGCTGCTGCGTGGCCCGGAGGTGCTGGAGTCGGCGCGGAAGGTCGACACGGTTGTGCTGGATAAGACCGGCACGGTGACTACGGGTGTGATGGAGTTGACGGAGGTCCCTCCCACTCCCGAAAATCTGCTGCCGCTTGCCGCTTCGGTGGAGGCGGCGTCGCATCACCCGATTGCGCAGGCTATTGTGCGTGCGGCGGATCCGGATTCTCTACTCCCGGTTTCGGATTTCCGGGATATTCCGGGAGTGGGGGTTGAAGGCACCGTGGATGGCCACCGCATCGAGGTCGGCCGCTCCGGGGAAAATTCCGGGAGTGGGGGGACGGTGGTTGCGGTGCGCCGCGACGGCGAGCTCCTGGGCACGTTGGAGGTGTCGGATTCGGTGAAGCCGACGTCGGCGGCTGCGGTCGCGAAATTCCGGGAGTGGGGGGTGCGGCCGATTTTGCTGACCGGCGACGCCGCCGGCCCTGCGTTTCGGGTTGCGGATGAGGTCGGTATTGCTCGCGAGGATGTGATTTCGGGAGTGATGCCGGAGGATAAGGTCGCGACGATTGAGAAGTTGCAGGCGAGCGGCGCGTCCGTGGCGATGGTCGGCGATGGCATTAATGATGCTGCGGCTCTGGCGCAGGCGGATTTGGGCATGGCGATGGGCACGGGCACCGATGTGGCGATGGAGGCCGCGGATATCACGCTGGTGCGTGGTGATTTGTTGGCGGCTGCGGATGCGCTGCGGTTGTCTCGCCAGACGCTCCGCACAATCCGTTCGAATCTTTTTTGGGCGTTTTTCTATAACGTTTTGGCAATTCCTGTCGCCGCGCTGGGGTTGTTGAATCCGATGTTGGCTGGCGCTGCGATGGCGTTTTCGTCGGTTTTTGTGGTCGGCAACAGTCTGCGTCTGCGCGGTTTTTCTCCGAGTCAACTAGATAACCAAAAGGAGTAACTCATGAGTGAGTCTTGTTGTTCGTCTCAATCGCATTCGCTTGACGACGATTCTTGCTGCCATAACGCCAGTGATCCCGGTTATCTCGCGGAGAAGCGGCGTTATGAGTCCCGTATTCGTCGCATTGAGGGGCAGGTTCGTGGCATTGGTCGGATGATTGAGAACGAAGAGTACTGTATCGATGTTTTGACCCAGATTTCGGCGGTGAATTCGGCGTTGAAGTCGTTGGCGTTGACTCTTTTGGATGCTCATCTTCATCACTGTGTGGTGCATGCGGCTGAGGGCGGCCAGGAAGAGTTGGATGCCAAGTTGGAGGAGGCATCGGCGGCAATCGCTCGGCTGGCTAAGTAACTCCCGGAAAAATTCCGGGAGTGGGGGGCGAAACGGCAGTCGGCAGTCGGCAACCGGAGTTGGTTGCTGTTGGTGGCACCGATTGCGAAGAAGTACCGCTTAAATGCCTCGTTTTCCCTGGTAGGGGGCGCGTTTTGGGAAAATGGGGTTTGTTGGGTAGTCTTTAACGACGTTGGAGGATTCGACTAGCGGCCTATGTCACACGCCTGGAACGCGTGCGGGAGTCACATCCCTCGTGGGTTCAAATCCCACATCCTCCGCAGAGTGAAGACCCCCGGTTTACGCCGGGGGTTTTCTTGTATTTATGCAGGTGAGTGGATTTGCAGTGTATGCCGGGGGCTGCGGGGAGGCGGGGAACTGTCATGAAAGCTGTCATGAATGCTGTCACGAAACTGGTGACGAATCCGTGGTGGCAGTGCGCTGATTAGTGTGGCAGTTCTTCGCTGAACGGTGCGGCGAGCGCTAGCAGTGTGACTTTTTGCCTGGGCCTGTAGTAGGCTGTCTTCACGGATCCCATGTGGCGTCCATCTCGTGAACTCCCCCAGGGCAGGAATGCAGCAAGGGTCAGCGAGCTCTGACGGGTGCGTGGGGTCCCCTTTTTTTAACCCCAGCGTTCTTCTGGCACTTGTGGCAAGGTTTCGGGCACTTGTCGACGGTTTCCTGTGACCTATCGATGTTTTTCGGCACTTATCCCCGCGATATTGGCCAGGCCATTTCACCTATCGATGAGCTATTCACTTATGGCCACGCTGCAGCGCATCGATAGGTGAATACCTTGGCCACAAGTGGTCGCGTTTCGCGTTCGCTGGTCTGGCAGAATACTGTGCATGAGCGATGCAGACGACACGCGAGTGCCACCACAGACAACACGAGAACCGCTAGAAACTCCAGGACCACCAGAAACCCGAGAAACCCCAGCGCCAATGGGCGTGTGGGACTCCTTCCGGTTCGCAGTTTCTTCACCGAAGCGCCTGCGCACCGAGCTGCTGGCCGGTGCTGCGGTGTCGTTCGCGCTAATCCCCGAGGTCATCTCGTTTTCCATCCTGGCGGGCGTGGACCCGGCGGTGGGGCTGTTTAGCTCGGTGATTATGGCCATTGTGATTGCCTTTACGGGTGGCCGCCCGGCCATGATTACTGCTGCCGCTGGTTCGGTTGCGCTCGTCGTCGCGCCGTTGTCGCGGACGTACGGGATGGATTACCTCATTCCAACGGTGCTGCTCGCGGGTGTGTTGCAGATTGCTTTTGCGGCGCTGGGTATCGCTAAGCTGCAGCGTTTCATTCCGCGCGCGGTCATGATTGGCTTTGTTAACGCGCTGGGTATCCTCATTTTCACTGCGCAGCTCGAGCATCTCATCGATGTGCCCTGGTTGGTGTATCCGCTGGTCGCTCTGGGTATTGCGATTATGGTGTTCCTGCCCCGCGTGTTCACCGCGATTCCGGCTCCGCTGGTAACGGTGATCGTCGTCACGCTTGTTGCGGTGTTGGCGAATTGGCGCGTGCCGAACGTGAGCGATATGGGCGAGCTTCCGGAATCCCTCCCGCAGCTGCTGATCCCGAATGTGCCCCTGACCTGGGAGACTCTGCAGCTGATTGCGCCGTATTCGGTGGGCGTGGCGATTGTCGGCATCATGGAATCGCTGATGACGGCGAAGCTCGTGGACGACATCACGGATACGCATTCGGACAAGACCCGCGAGACGTGGGGGCTGGGTGTGGCGAACATCGCGGGCGGTTTCTTCGGCGGTATCGCTGGCTGCGCGATGATTGGTCAGACGATGGTGGGTGTGAAGGAATCGTCGGGACGCACTCGCTTGACGACGCTCTTTTCCGGTGTCTTCCTGCTCATTCTGGTCCTTCTGCTCAGTTCTGCAGTTGGAGTGATTCCGATGGCGGCGCTGGTTGCGGTGATGGTCGTGGTGTCGGTGGACACGGTCGATTGGCGCTCGATTTCCCCGCGGACGTTGCGCCTGATGCCGCGTTCGGAGACGGCGGTGATGCTGGTGACGGTCATCGCCACGCTGGCGACGGATAACCTCGCCATCGGGGTGATTTTGGGTGTGGTCGTGGCGTCGCTGATGTTCGCGCGCCGTGTCGCTCACCTGGTCAGGATTGAAGTGCTTGACGACGACCCCAGCGCCCACTCCCGGACGTACAAGGTGCGGGGTCAGTTGTTCTTCGCCTCCAGTAACGACCTGGTGTACCAATTCGACTACACCGATCCTGCGCAGCGGATTGTCATCGATATGTCTGAGGCTGAGATTTGGGATGCTTCCACGGTGGCGGCGTTAGATTCCGTGCGGGTCAAGTTTGCTGACCGGGGCAAAGAGGTAGAAATTATCGGCTTGGAGGGGCCGAGTAAGCAGCGTCTGGATGCGCTGTCGGGGAAGTTGTAGAAATCCCAATCCGGGGTATGCCTTACACTTGGTTGCAAAGCCGGATGCGGCGCGGGGAAAAAGCTTTCCGTGCCAGTTTTGTCAGGTTTTAACTTATGTCCGATACCTGGGAGGGTGCGTACACCATGGCCGTGGATTCCTTCGATGTTCAGCAGTTGGCGGCACACAAGGATGAGTTTGCGAAGGCATATGAGGAACTGAAGTCCCGCAACCTCGCACTGAATTTGACTCGTGGTAAGCCGTCGTCGGAACAGCTTGATTTCGCAAACGCCCTGCTGGGTCTCCCGGCGCCGGATTACATTTCGGCTTCTGGGGAGGATGTCCGCAATTACGGCAACGCCAAGGGCATTACTGATATCCGCGCTATCTGGGCGGAACTGATGGATCTGCCGGTGGAAAACGTCCTGGCGCAGGATGCTTCCAGCCTGAACATCCAGTTTGACCTGATTTCGTGGGCCATGCAGTTCGGCAACGTGGACTCGGAGCGCCCGTGGAACGAGGAGCCGGTGCTGAAGTGGCTGTGCCCGGTTCCGGGGTATGACCGGCACTTTGCTATCACGCAGCACTTCGGCATTGAAATGATTCAGGTGCCGTTGAACGAAGACGGTCCGGATATGGATGTCGTGGAGAAGCTGGTTGCCTCCGACCCGCAGATTAAGGGCATGTGGAATGTCCCGATGTTCTCGAATCCGACGGGTGTGACCTACAGCGCTGAGGTCTGCCGCCGTCTGGTTGAAATGGAGACCGCCGCTCCGGATTTCCGTCTGATGTGGGATAACGCCTACATGGTTCACACGCTGACGGATGAGTTCCCGGAGATTCACAACGTCATTAAGTGGGCGGAAGAGGCCGGTAACCCGAACCGCGTGTGGGCATTCGGCTCGACCTCGAAGATTACCTTCGCAGGCGCTGGTATTGCTTTCTACGCTTCCTCGGACGCCAACTTGGAGGATTACCTCAAGCACGCTGGTATCCGCGGCATTGGCCCGAACAAGGTCAACCAGTTGGCTCACGCCAAGTTCTTCGGTGACGCGGAGGGCGTGCGTGAGCAGATGCGTCGTCATGCAGGTTCGCTGGCTCCGAAGTTTGAGAAGGTTCTGCAGATTCTGGATGAGCGCCTGTCGGAGTACGGCGTGGCAGAGTGGTCGAAGCCGACCGGCGGTTACTTCATCAACCTCGACGTGGTCGATGGCACTGCTCGTCGCGTGGTGGAGCTGGCCAAGGAGGCCGGCATTGCGCTGACCGGTTCTGGTTCTTCCTTCCCGCTGAAGCAGGATCCGAATAATCGCAATATCCGCCTGGCACCGTCGCTGCCTCCGATGGAGGAGCTCGAGGTTGCTATGGATGGCGTCGCTACCTGTGTGCTGCTCGCCGCCGCTGAGAAGGCGACTGCGTAGGTTAAGCAGGCCAGGTAGGTCGGGATAGGACTATATGAACTTCGAAGAGACGAAGTTTTGGATCTCCGGGCTTTTCCCCGGAGAACCCCAGGTCAGCGAGTATGTGACGGAGCTGCCGGGCAGTGGTCGGCACGGGCAGGAACACGATTCGGCTCCGCTTCGGGTCGCTGAGTTCTCACTTTACGACGGGCCGGACGGCCAAGCGAACGAGCGTCGTCCGGAAACGGCAGCCGCCACCGTGGAGTTGGGCCGCAACTACTGTGGCCTGACCGGCGCAGCAAAGACGGATATCCGCGTGGAGCTCTTCTCCGTCGCATACGCTGATTTTCCCGTGGCCACCATGGTCGCGGCCGCGGGAGCGCTGGTGGAGGAAGAACCGGAGTTCCTGTCGCCAATTCCGGGCCGTGTCATCCCGAATGCGGTGCGGCTGGCGGCCGATCAGGTGGCCGAGGTAGGGGAGTCGTCGTCAAGCGCGGCCTTTACCGTGGCGCACGTGCTGTGCACGGTGCCGTACGTGTGGAGCGACGGGGTGCCGAATGTGTCCGAGATGCCGGGCAAGATCAGCCTGCATGAGGGCGATGTGGAGTCGCCGCAGGGACGCATGACCACGATGACGCAACTGGTGCCAATTACGGATGCGGAGCTGGTGTTTTATGAGCAGCAGGGTCCGCAGGCGCTGATGCAGAAGTTGGCCGAAGTGGACGCTGACCTGCGGGATTGGTGCCGCGAGTCGGTTGTTTCCCAGGAGGGTTCGAACTAGCCGATCCGGGGTGGAAGGTAGGCTGAGCACGTGGCTCTGTATAGGAAGTATCGTCCGGCATCGTTCGCCGAAGTGGTGGGGCAGCGGCACGTAACTGACCCGCTGTCGGCGGCGTTGGAATCTCGGGATGCGCAGGGGCGTCCCAACCGCATTAACCATGCGTATTTGTTCTCCGGGCCGCGTGGCTGTGGCAAGACCTCGTCGGCGCGCATTATGGCGCGCAGTTTGAACTGTGCGGAGGGGCCGACGGCCACACCGTGTGGCCAGTGTGCGTCGTGTCGTGCGCTAGCGCCGGGCGGTCCGGGCAATTTGGACGTTATTGAGCTGGACGCGGCTTCCCACAATGGTGTGGAAGATATGCGTGAGCTGCGGGAAAAGGCTATCTTCCAGCCGGCGGAGTCGCGCTATCGCATCTTCATTATTGACGAGGCGCATATGATTACCGCTTCGGGTTTCAATGCGCTTTTGAAGATTGTGGAGGAGCCGCCGGAGCACCTCATCTTCATTTTTGCGACCACGGAGCCGGAGCGTGTGCTGCCGACTATTCGTTCGCGTACGCATCACTACCCGTTCCGGTTGTTGACTCCGCCGGATATGCGCGGGCTGCTTGAGCGTGTGGTCACGGCCGAGGGCGTGCGGGTAGAGCCGGACGTGTATCCGCTGGTCATCCAGGCCGGTGGTGGTTCGCCGCGTGACTCGCTGTCGGTTATGGATCAGCTCATTGCCGGTTCCGGCACCAATGGCGTGGATTATGAAACGTCTGCGGCCATTCTCGGTGTCACTGACAGCGTGATCATCACGGATGCGATTGAGGCGCTGGCAGCGGGCGATCGTGCGGCCATGTTTAGCGTGGTCGGGCGTGTGATTATGTCGGGTCAGGATCCGGCGCGGTTTGCCTCGGATCTGCTTGGCCGGGTGCGTGATTTGCTGGTGCTGTCCGCAGTGCCGAATGCGCTGGAGCAGGGCTTGGTGGAGATCCCGGAGAGCCAAATCGACGGTGTCCTGGAGCAGGCCGGGACAATTCCCCCGGCGACGCTGACGCGCTTCACGCAGGTGCTCTCTGATGGTCTGCGGCACTTCCGCGGCGTGACGTCGCCGCGCCTGCTGCTCGAAGTCCTCTGTGCGCGCATGCTCCTGCCCGCCACCGAAGACTCCGTGGAGTCGCTGCTGCAGCGCGTAGAGGCGTTGGAACACGGCAGGCCCGCGCTTGCCGACGGCTCGGGGGCCGCAACCCCCGCATCGGCACCGGTGTCTTCCGATGCGGGGCCGGGGTCGGGTGCGGCTGAGGCCGATGCTTCGCCGATGCAGTCTGGCCAGTCGGCTCGTGAGGCATGGCGCCAGCGGAATGCCCAGCGTAAGAAGGGTGCGCAGACCCAGGGCAGTCGTGCTGGGCAGGCAGCGCCAGCGCAGACACCGTCGCAGCCTCAGTCCCAGCCTGAACCTGTTCAGCAGCAGCCTGCACCAGCGGCAGCGGCACCGGTGTCGCAGGAGTCGGTGACTGAGCCGCAGCCTGCACCAGAAGCACCTACTGCGACCGCTGAACAGCCTGAACAGCCTGAACAGCCTGAACAGCCTACGCAGGCCGAATCAGTTGAACAGCCTCAGCAGGCCGAACAACCGCAGCAGTCTGAACCGGCTGAGCAGCCGATGTCCGAGGAAGAAGCTCAGGCGGAGAAGATTCGTGAGTTCCGTCGGAAGATGGCGGAGCATGCCCGCATCAGCGAGCAGCAGACTCGGGCGCAGCTTGCGCAGGAGCGTGAGCAGCAAACCCGCGAGCGTGAGGGGGAAGGCGGCTCGATGTCGATTGTCGAGGAAGAGCCAGTTGTCTCTGCCTCGACAGCTCACTCTGAACAGCCAACTCAGGCCCCACAGCCGGAGCAACCAGCACAGCCGGAGCAATCAGCCGAGTCGGCACGGCCAACTCAGGCCGCCCAGCCCGAGCAGCCTGAACAGCCAACGCAGACTACTCAGTCGCCAGAATCGCAGCCGGAACCGCAGGTTCAGCCAGCACCAGAGCCAGCACCGCAACCGGAACCAACACCACAGCCGGAGCCCGAACCTGCACCCGCCGGTATCGAGCAAATCCGCGAGCGCTGGCAGGACATCCTTGCAGCTGTTGACGGCCCGCACGCGTTCCCCATTCGCGTGCTGGCTGAACAGGCAGTGCCACTCGATGTCGAAAACGATACGCTCATCATCGGCCACAGCACAGGAGCGCTCGCTACCAGGCTCAATACGCCTGATTACGAACAGGCACTGTCTGCTGCCGTAAAGCAGGTGACGGGTTTCAACGGCCAGGTGCACTGTGTCGTCGGTACGCGCCCGCGCGCACCGCGTTCAACAGCTACAGGTGGCGTTGCTGGGGAGGATGATTCGTCGTCAAGAGGTTCGTCCTCGCCGAACGACACCGCCCCTGCACCGACACCAGCAGCATCGGCACAGCCGAAAGCACCCGAGCCCGAGAAGCCGACGCAACCGGAACCGCAGGCGCAGCCAGAGCCCGCACCGCGCCCTCAGCGGTCGTCGGCCTACGCATCTGTTGCGGAACGCCGCGCAAAAATCGAGGCTGCCAAGCGTGCTGCGATGGGTCACCAGGCAGGTCACGACCAGCCAGCGCAGCCACATCAGCAAAGCCAGCCAAGCCAACCGACTCAGCCGAACCCGAACCCGGTCCATCAACAGCCGCAACAGCAGCCAAACCAGCCGCAGCCGCAGTCGTTCCTGCGCGCGGCGCAAGTCAATGCCCAGGCAAATGCCCAAGCTCAGGCCAATCAGGATTCGGGCTTCGGCGGCGTCCCGCTGCCACCAGAGCCCATGGAGGAGTTCGCTCCGCCAGAGGGCGCAGAGGGCGCAGGGGGCTACGGTTCGCGCACCCCGTCCAACGCCAACACCACCTACAACCCGGTTTCCCAAAACCTGCAGGACAACAACTACGAAGAGGACACCTCCGAGTATTTCGAGGCCGCGAACGAGGTCGGGTCGCTCGATCACCGTTCGCTAAAGGACGTGGTCATGGAGATGCTGGAAAAGGAGCTGGGAGCCAAACCGCTAGAAGACCGCTAGAGCCGTTAGAATGGGGCGGCGATGCGCGTCGTAAAGCAAGGGCGATGAGCCTTTAAGCGTGCGCGTAACTATAAATCAGCACGTAAAAAGCACAATAGTTAGGAAAGTTAGTTATGACTCAGCCAGATATGAACGCAATTCTGCAGCAGGCACAGCAGATGCAGGCGCAGCTGCAGGCAGCACAGCAGGAGATCGTCGCCTCCACCATCGTCGGTGAGGCCGGTGGCGGTCTGGTCAAGGTGACTATGCAGGGCTCGGGCGAGGTCACGGACATCGCCATTGATCCGAAGGTCGTAGACCCGGAGGATGTCGACGGGCTGCAGGACCTGGTCCTCGCAGCTTTCCAGGACGCTACCGCTAAGGTGCAGTCGCTGGCAGAGCAGAAGATGGGCCCGCTGTCCCAGGGCTTCGACGGTCTCGGTGGCCTCGGTTTCTAAATTAGCTTTTCAGACCAGTAATTGTAGGTAATTATCATTGTTCGAGGGACCACTCCAAGATCTCATTGATGAGTTCTCGCGCCTGCCGGGCATCGGCCCGAAGTCAGCTCAGCGTATCGCTTTCTACTTGATGAAGGCGGAGCCGGAGGACATCGGGCGACTCCAATCCGCGCTGGGGCGGGTGCGCGAGGGTGTGCAATTCTGCCGGGTCTGCGGCAACATCTCGGAAAGCGACGTGTGCCAGTACTGCTCGGACACACGCCGCGACCGTGGTCTGGTGTGCGTCGTTGAAGAGGCGCGCGATATCCAGGCCATCGAGCGCACGGGGGAGTACAACGGTCGCTACCACGTGCTCGGCGGGGCGCTCGATCCGCTCGGCGGCATCGGTCCGAACGAGCTCAATATCCGCACGCTGCTGCAACGTATCGCCGGCGTGCTTGACGACGTCGACGAGACCGAGCCCCCCGAAATCCACGAGGTCATCATCGCGACTGACCCCAACACCGAGGGCGAAGCAACCGCGACCTATTTGGCCCGGCTGCTCCGGGACTTCCCGGATCTCGAGGTCACTCGGTTGGCCTCCGGCATGCCGCTCGGCGGTGACTTGGAGTTCGTCGATGAACTCACCTTGTCCCGCGCGCTGACGGGCCGGCTGAAGGTCTAGGCCCGCCAACCGGCCGCTGACCAGTCAGCTCGGCCGGTCGCGCGAAACCACAAAAACTAGCGCTCGCTCTTCGGACGCGGCTTGGACAGGATGCGTTCTTCGCGCAGCTTATCCACTACCTCGAGGTCTAGCGGAGCCAGGCTCGACAGGTCCTGGTTGGTCGCGCGGGCCAGCAGCAGATCAGCCAGCTGCGGATTGCGAGCCAACACAGGTCCGTGCAGGTAGGTACAGATAATCGAGCCCTGCACCGCGCCTTCGACGCCACCGGTCGGTGTGAGTGCAGAAACATCCACTCCCGGAGCAATCCCGGAGTCCGCCTGCTCCACTTCCGGGCCGGTATTGCCCACGCCACGGACAACCCGACCAAGCGGCTTCGCATCGGCACCCAGGGTCGTGCGACCCATGTGGTTTTCGAAGCCAGTCAGTGGGCTGGCGTCGACGTCGTCAAGCAAACCGTTCGTGGGATCGACGAGCGTGCAGATTTCGCCGATCGCGCGCGACTCGAGTGAATCAGTGGTGCAGTCGACAAGGCCGAGACCTGCGACGTCGCGTCCGCCCGCGCGGAAGGAATTGCCGAAGATCTGGAAGCCCGCGCAAATCGCGAGGATCTGCTTCCCGGCCTCGGCTGCCTTTTTGATGCCGCCGTCATTGATCAGATGCTCCACCGCGATGGTTTGTGCGACGTCCTCGCCGCCGCCGACGGTGTAGATATCCAGGTCGGTGGGGACGGCATCGCCCAGCTTGATCGGGACAATCTCGGCGTCAATCCCACGCATCCGCGCGCGTTGCCGCAGCACCAGCGCATTTCCGTCATCGCCGTAGGTGCCCAGCACGTCCGGGAGGATCAGGCCGATAGACAGCTCGCTCATTTACTTTTCCTCCTGTGCTCGTTCGATGTCGCGCTTCAAATCGCGGAAGGCGGTGTAGTTCGCCAGCACCTCAACTCGGGTGACGCTTGACGACGACCCCCGCGCCTCACACGACCGGATCGCCTGCAGCGGATTTGCGACCAACCTCGCATCGATGCCCGCATACAGCAACCGCACCGCGAGGTCAGTTCCGCGTTCGCCCGCGGACAGCACATCCATGCCGTCGAAGTCCTCGAAGCGGACATCCCACAGCCAGGACAGATCCTCGCCGTCAGCGACGTGACCGTTGACTGCGATGACCACTGCATCTGCGGTGCGGTCGACCATGGACAGCGCCTCCTGCCAGCCGGCCGGGTTCTTGGCCAACAGCATGCGCACGTGCTTCTCGGCGCCTTTGTCATCTCTCACAACCATGGTGGAGTAGCGGCCCGCAACGTTGTCGACGGTCTCGGTGGCCCGGAGGGACTTCCCCAGGTCCGCGCCCATATCGACAGCGCCCGCGATTGCCAAGGTGGCGTTGCCGCGGTTGGCGTTGCCCGGCAGCGTGAGGTTCATCGGCAGGGTGTCGCCAGCAGGCGTGATGACTCCCTCCGCAGTGATGCGGTAGTCCGGCTCAGGGCGCTTAAACTCCGAGCCGTCCGGGAGTGGCTTCACGGCATACCAGTCGTGGCCGTCCTGGATGATAGGGCCGCCGGTGCGCGGGGAGGAGGTGGCATCGTTGGTCCAGCCGCCGCCCGCGGAGACCCAAATAACCTTCTTGGCATCCCACGCAGCCGATGCGATGAGTGGGTCGTCGCAGTTGGCGATGACCGTCGCCTGCGGGTTAGCGTCCACCGCAGCGCGGAGTGTGGCCTCAATCTTGTTGATCTCGCCGACGCGGTCGAGCTGGTCGCGGGAAAGGTTCAGCAGCACCAGGACCTGCGGTTTCAGATCCTCTGCGATGTGCGGGACGTGCAGCTCATCGACTTCCAGGACCAGGCTGTCCGCATCGGGAGTAGCGAGCAGCGCGGAGATGATGCCCGCGTCCATGTTGTCGCCGCCTTCGTTGGTGGCCACGTTGTGGCCAGCGGCGCGCATGGCGGCCGCGAACATACGGGTGGTGGTGGACTTGCCGTTGGTGCCAGTGATGATCGCGGCCGGGCGTCCCTTGCCGAGGGAAGCCAGAATGCGCGGGTCAATCTTCTGCGCAATCAGGCCACCAATCATGCCACCCGCGCCGCGACCGGACTTCCGGGAGGCCCAGGTGGCGGCGTGAGCGGCGGATGTGGCGAGGCCGGCGCGCAGGCGGGCGCCGGTGCCGCGCAGGCCACGAGAACTATTCGAGTCGCGGGAGCCACTCGAAGCAGTACCGTGCGGGCTGGCATCCGCGCTATCAGCGGAATGCGATTGCGGAGAGGTGCCATTTGTCATGTGTGTAAATATTACGCGCACGAAAGGGCTAGGCCTAAGAAGCAGGCCTGTGAGGCCTGATGGGATTTGTGGGAGGTCTCCCTGCGGAGCCTTGAAATCTGAACTTTGAGGTGATTGCGATCATGTTGATCTTCGGGGATTAGGCGGTCATGCGGCGGAAGAGAGGAAGGAGATTACCGAGGTGAGAAAGCGTATTTGAGGAATCGAATTCAAGCACTGAATCAAAGAATTATTGTTTTGATTCATGTGTTGCCCTATACTGTCCACTAGCAGATAAGGGGGAAGAGGTATGGCTAATACAGAAAGCAACTTCTTCGGCGCGCGCTTGCATCAGTTGCGCACAAATCGTGGCATGACCACACGTGATTTGGCTGACGCCACCGATGGTGTGGTGTCGCAATCTGCAGTCAGTCGCCTGGAAAATGGCAAGGCGACTTACTCACTTGAGCAGGTTATGGCGCTTGCGTGGGCTCTTGGCGTGCCGTTGGATGAACTTGTGGAGGAAAACCCGGTCAGCCAGCGTGTGCAGGCCGTGGCCCGCACTTCACAGGATGGCGCGAGTGTTAAGGGAGCGCGGGAGATGCTTTTGCCTTACCTGCAGCTTCGAGTGCTGCTAACTCAAAATTAAGGAGGGTTCCCCATGTGCAGTGCGAGCAAGGAGGGGCTCGACCTTGCTATAGAGTTCCGCAAGAAGCACACCCTAGGAAATGATCCAATCGCCGACATCGCTGGCTTTATGCAGTTGGTTAATGCAGATTTTATGATTCTGGATTTACCAGCCAATGTTGATGCACTTGCTTTGCGTGACCCCGTGACGGGAGCGACAGTCATTGGAATTGCGAAGTCATCCGTTCCTTACCGTCAGCGGTTTACCGTTGCGCATGAAATTGGGCATTTTGTTTCCAATGATTTCGAGTCCTCGAAAATCGTTGCAGATGATGAGCACTCTGAGCCTGGAATATACGCCTGTGGCAAGCGTGATTATCAGGAAGTTCGTGCTGATGCCTTCGCTCGTAATGTGCTCTGCCCAACTGATGGGTTGAAAACAGACCAGAACCTCGGCGAGCTTATCGGTGGAGGTGACGTCCTTGCTGCGTTGTCCCATGTCGTTCGCAAGTATCAAATTTCGCCGCGAGTCGCACTTATTCAGATGAGGCGCGCAGACCTCATTAGCGAAGGGCAATCGGAAGAACTGAAAGGTGTATCAGCTCCCACGCTGGCTGCCCGGTATGGCTGGAAAGCTGACTATGACCGCGCGGGAAAGGTCTCCGAACTAGTGCAACCATCAGCGCGGTTGGTGAAAGACGTATATCGCGCTTACGAACAGGGGATAGTCGACCTTCCCAGCATTGCTTTTGCTGAAATGAGCAGTGTCGATGAGGTGAAGGAGCTGATAAGTGCATCGCAGTCACAGTTACCGCCATTGAGGCATGATGCGAATGTGCAGAATCAGGATGCGGCTGACACGGAAGCAGATCCCTTCGCGGAACTAGACGCTTTCTTCGGCGATGGTCCCGATAGTTTAGAAAGCGCCCAATAAACGATGGCTGGTTACCTCCTAATAGCTGATACAAGCGTACTTCTTAATTTCGTATGTTCGAAGAATCACCAGTATTTGCTCGACTTCGCAGGCAAGATGACCATCAGCATTCCAGGAGCAGTCAAAAATGAAGTCGAACGCAAATTGGATAAACGGCGCTTCAACTGCGGAAAGAGACACTGGGATTGGTTTCTGGGGCACCCGAATGTCGAAGTTCTCGACGATGACCACAAAAAACTTTATCCCTATGTTCGCCTCTATTCTGGTCCTGGCTATACCTTTCAAGGGGGCAAAGCTAAACGCCTGGGAGAGTACATCGCTATCGCCCATTGTCTTTATGCGAAAGATCAGGGTAAGGGCGTAGCCACTGCGCTCATCATGGATGATGGTGATGCCTGTGAGCTAGCGCGGAAGCAAGAAGCTGGATACATTTTCAATACCGAGCACGTGCTACTGCAATGCGTGAAGTCGGGCTCTATTGGGTCGCGCGGGCAAGCCAAGGAAATTTGGGAAGACCTCCAGAAATTTGATGTCCTAGTCAATTTTGAGCACACCAAACTTAATGGCAAGAGTCTGTATAAAAAGGCCGCCGAAAAATGATGAACCCTGACATCACTTTCTACTACGACCGCGATTGTGGGTTCTGCGAGGCAAGCGTGACCCTTCTGGCCAAACTCAGTGGTGTCCGCATGATTGGTGCTAGTCCCGAAGACCAGTCCTTGCCAGAGGAAGTTCGTCAACACATCTCAGCTGAGGCGGTCGCCATGCTTCCAACCCCGGCGGTCGCCACAATCCCAGCCGAAGCAGCAGTCGGTGAACCTGGTGCTAAGAGCGGCCGAGAATTTCGGTACGGCCACGAGGCGATAGGTATCGCCTTGCGTGAGGGCGGCACCAAGGCACTATTCCGATGTGCGGGCACATTCCTGCTCTTCCCGCCACTGACAAAACTGTGGAGCTTTATCTATAAGGTTGTCGCTTCCAACCGTCACAGAATCAGCGCGGTCCTGGGGCTTAACGCCTGCAAACTAGACTCCACAAGATGACTATCCGGCAGGCCCGTTGCCCCAGTGCCACTGCAATTACCCAATGAGCAGCCACCGAGTCAGCCGTTAGCCTCGTCCTTCACAGCGGCCGGCGACATCTCTCCGACCAGTCGCAAGAATGCCTCATCGGAAACGATCGGAATGTCCTTCCGGTGGGCATGCATGGCCTTGCCCGTCAGTTGATCCGGTGTCACATCCGCAGGTCGGTTACACACCAGCACCGATGACTCTCGCGTGACCTTCTCCGAGTACGCCAGCCCAGCCCGCACGCCCGCCGCAATCAGCTCATCCGGGTCCAGCGACACCTCTGGCGCCACGACGAACTCCATGCCCGTCGCGAGCTTCCGCCCCGGCGTATAACGGCCGGGGTTCTCCACGGGGCGCGGCGCTTCCATCGCGTCGACACGCACTACCGAGCGCTGCAGGCCCACAATGTCCTCGCGCAGCTGGTCGGGCGTGTACATGTTCAGGGTTGTACCCTCGTCGAGCCCGCCCTGTGCGCGGAAGAGCGCAAGCGTGGTGGTGACGTCATCCAACGTCCGCACCCGCTCCGGCACCGAGATGCCGGCAATCGATGCCTCGGGTGAAGGCACATCGAGGCCGTAGGCGCGCGCGACGGCGCGCAGGCGAGCGTCGTCAAGCCGTTTGCCCTGGCGGCGCGCCGTTTCCAACGTATCGGCAATCCGTGCGGGCGCCGGAATTCTCGCGACGCGAGTGCGCGTACGACGACGCCCCCGCTTATTCCGCGCGGATCGCTCACGATTCGCTTGACGACGGGCCCTCTTGGCCTCGGCAACTATAAAACCCCAGACCAGCGGTGCATTATGAGCAACCAGCGTGCGCCCATCGAGCGCGTGCGCGAGCTTGGCCTGGATCACCCCGAACTTCGGGGCTCCCTCGAAGTCCGCGGGCTCGAGGCCGTGAAGGTGCGTCGGGCCGGGATCTTCTGTGGGATCGATGACGACATGCCAGGTGTCCACGATGTTGCCGCTGCCGTCGGCGGTAGACACTCCCAGGCTGACCAGCCGAGACGTCTTGGGATGGATGCCCGTGGCCTGGATAGACACGATTGCGTAAGGAGCTTCCTCAGCCGACGAGAACTGTTTGTGCTCGTCAGCAGCCTTTGTCGCAGCGGTCTCGGCTGTGGCCGGTGTGGTTGTGGCCGTTGTGGGTGTGCCAGCGGTACTCGCGCCGGTTGCGATTGCGCCGGTAGTAGCCGCGTCGGTGGTGGCTGCGTCCGTTGTGGTGGAAGCCGGTGCTGTTGGTGGTGTTTTCGCGCCCGCTGCCGACGCGCGTTGAGAACGGCGACGATTCCGCCGCCGCCTCTTCGTCTGAGAAGAGGTCCCAGTCGCTTTGCGCTCCTCGCGCGCCGATTCAGTCATGCCTCAAGACTAGCGGGTGCGCTCACCCGCGGAGAAAGTGACTAGGTTTATGACACTTTGAGCACAAAATTTGCCACGAAAGTGTCATAAACCTAGTCAGTAACTTGGGCACTAGCTCGGCCTCAAGCTCAGAAGGACCGTGGGGCACGGTCACACGGGTCCCGTAAACCACGCAAACTACAAAAACCACGCAAGGCCCAAAAGTTTTCCCCCGACTGGGTGCTCAGCCGAAAAGGAATGGAACCGCGAGGGCAATTTCCGCGCCTTATTAAATAGGGGCCACAAAACAGTGCCACAAGCCAAGGCCACAAATAGCGCCACAAATAGAGCCACAAAACAGCGCCACAAAAATAGGGACGAAATAACTACCACGGGGCAACAGCCACAGGACAACAACCACGGGGCGGGGGAGAAATGGTCAACAAGAAACGCAAGCAACTGGTGGCGGACCAGTTTGGAATCATTAGGCCGGATGACCAGCCGGGGAATGGATACCGCGAGGTCGCAAGGCAAGCGCGGGCCGGTTATCTGGAGCGGCTTTGCCGAGGTCACTATGTAGTCGCGCACGCCTGGGAGGGGCTCCACCGCGAGAAACGCCTGGCTATTACTGCTTTGGCGGTGGTCTCCGAGACGTCGTCAGGCATTATTTCGGGAGCTGCAGCGCTGGCCTTGCACGGTTCGTGGGTGCTGGTGCGCGATGCGAAGATTGTGGTCGTGGGCGGGAGTCAGGAGTTCCACGGCATCGACTATTGCATGCGCTTGCGCTCGGAGATCCATCTGGATCACACGCAGGGGCTCGCGGACCGGCGGATCGCGGTGCTCGCGCGTGCGGCCTTTGATGAGTGTCGCGTCCGGTTCAGGCAGAAGGGGCCGGAGTCCGTGTCGTGGCGGGCGGCGGTGTTGGCTGTCGAAGGTGCGCTGCGGCATGGCGCCACGCGCGATCAGCTGGAGGAGCTCCCGGTGCATTATCCCAGCGTGCGGGGCCAAGAGCTGTTTCACCGTGCGCTCGCGGTCTGTCATGGTCGTTGCGAAACGCCCGGTGAGGCGCTGACTAAAGCCGCGCTTCTCGAACTCGGCCTGAAATTCCACGAGCAAGCCGAAATCTGGTCGCGTGGCACCAGCCACGATCCGCCGCACTTTCTCGCCCGCGTGGATTTTTATATCCCTGACCTGCTGCTTGTCGTGGAGTTCGATGGCCACATCAAGTATTCGGCGAGCGAGGTCGCGCCGACGCCCGCGGCTCAGTCCGAGCTCCTCACGCGGGAGACTTACCGCGAGCGTTCGCTGCGCGCAACGGGGCTGGATGTCGCGCGGGTGGTGTGGAAAGAGGTGGAATTGCACGCAGTTCGCTTATCGACGCTCCGTTCAATCCTGATCGAGCGCGAACGCGTGGTAGCCGCAGGTGGGGTGACTTTCCGTGCGGATGTGCGCAATGCCGGCCCGTTGATTGGGTAGTGGGGCCGAGGGGCCGCTGGATAGTTTGTCCCAAAGAGAAAGTGACTAGGTTTATGACACTTTGAGCACAAATTTTGCCACGAAAGTGTCATAAACCTAGTCAGTAACTATGTGGAGTTTAAGCCAGTGCGCGGTTGACCGCGCTGGTGACTGCCTTCAGCGATGCGTAGGTGATGGAACCAGCGATGCCGGAGCCCCAGACCTTGGTGCCGTTGACATCTGCGAGGACGTAGGCCGCAGCCTCGGCGTCGTCACCTGCGGTGCGAGCGTGCTGGACGTACTCCTGAACCTCGACGTTGATGCCGAGCTTCTCCAGGGCGTTGGCGTAAGCGGCCAGCGGGCCGTTGCCGACACCCTCGACGGTCTGCTCTTTACCCTCGTAGACGATGTGAGCCTTGATCTTGGTGGCATCCGACTCGTTCTGAGGGGCATCGACAGTCAGGGCAATCTGCTCGAGCGGAGTTTCGCGGTCCAGGTACTCACCTGCGAAGATGTCCCAAATCGCCTTGGAGTTGACTTCGCCGCCCTCGGCGTCGGTGACTGCCTGCACGACGGAGGAGAACTCAACCTGCATGGAGCGCGGCAGGTTCATGCCGTGGTCCGTCTTCATGATGTAGGCCACGCCGCCCTTGCCGGACTGGGAGTTCACGCGAATAACGGCCTCGTAAGAACGACCGACGTCCTTCGGGTCGATAGGCAGGTAAGGAACTTCCCAGGTCACCGCGCGCAGGTCCTCGTCGGAAAGCTCCTTGACGGCAGCGCCCGGGCGGACCTTGTCTGCCATTGCGTCGAGGCCCTTGTTCACGGCGTCCTGGTGGGAACCGGAGAAAGCGGTGAAGACCAGGTCGCCGCCGTACGGGTGGCGCTCCGGAACGCGCAGCTGGTTGCAGTACTCGACGGTGCGGCGGATCATATCGATGTCGGAAAAGTCGATTTGCGGGTCGACTCCCTGGGTCAGCATGTTCAGGCCCAGGGTGACCAGGCAGACGTTACCGGTGCGCTCGCCGTTGCCGAAGAGGCAGCCCTCGATGCGGTCGGCGCCGGCCATGTAGCCCAGCTCGGCGGTGGCGATGCCGGTACCGCGGTCGTTGTGCGGGTGCAGCGACAGGATGATGGAGTCGCGGCGGTTGAGGTTGCGGTGCATCCACTCGATGGAGTCTGCGTAGACGTTCGGAGTGATCATCTCCACGGTCGACGGCAGGTTGATGATGATTGGGTTCTCCGGCGTCGGGTCGATGACATCAACCACGGCGTCGACAACTTCCTTGGCGTACTCAACCTCGGTGCCGGTGTAGGACTCCGGCGAGTACTCCCAACGCCAGTTGGTGTCCGGGTAGTCCTTCGCGATGGTCTTAATCAGCTCTGCGGCGTCGGTGGCAATCTTCTTGATTGCGTCCTTGTCCTTACGGAACACAACATCGCGCTGCAGGATCGAGGTGGAGTTGTAGAAGTGAACGATGACGTTCTTAGCGCCGGCACATGCCTCGAAGGTGCGGCGAATCAGGTGCTCGCGAGCCTGAACCAGAACCTGGATGGTGACGTCGTCCGGGATCATGTTCTTCTCAATGATCTCGCGCACGAAGTTGTAGTCAGTCTGGGAAGCGGACGGGAATCCGACCTCAATTTCCTTGTATCCCATCTGGACCAGCAGCTCGAACATGCGGCGCTTGCGCTCCGGGCTCATCGGATCAATCAGTGCCTGGTTGCCGTCGCGCAGGTCGACGGCACACCAAACCGGTGCCTTAGTAATGCGCTTGTCCGGCCAGGTGCGGTCCTTCAGCTGGAAGTCCTGAACTTCCTGGTCGTAAGGCAGGTAGCGGTTGGTTGCCATCTGGGAGTTGCGCTGCTTATTCCAAGCAGGCTGTCCTTCCGGAATCTCGCCAGCAGGAGTGGAGATTACAGAAGGAGCGGAAATAAAAGCGTCGGAAGGAGACATGTTGTGGGCCTTTCTAATTCGGACTTTTCTTGTAGGCCGGCACAACTAACCCCGCGACGGGGAGCCGGCCTTAAACCCAAGCCCCGCCGCGGCATAGAAGCAGTAGTCCGCGTTGCATGTGATGTACCTTACCCCTTTGTTTATATGATTTTCATCATTCGGGGGTTTTAGTGGGGGAAATATGCGCGGGTTTCTGTGCCGTAAGAGTTCTGCGTCGTTAGGGGCTGTGCGGTGGGGCTCCGTGCAGTGAAAGGCGTTGCCGACGGCCCCGCCCATCGATAGTTCTAAAACTAGTACCAATGTATTTAGCGGATTAAAGATGATAGCGTCCTTAAGGTGCAAACTAGCTGGTCTATTCTTAAGCGAGACTTGCGCCGTCTCCGCAATAGCCCAAGAGTGTGGGTAATCGTCATCGGCGTGATGATTACCCCTGCCTTGTACTCCTGGTTCAACATCCCAGGCTTCTGGGATCCGTACGAGCACACCGAGAACATTGGCGTGGCAATTGTGAATGAGGACAAGGGCGCGAGTTCCTCGGTTACCGGAAGCCTCAATATCGGTAACCAGGTGGTCAAACAACTAAAACAAAATCATGAACTGGGCTGGCAGTTCCCCGATGCCGAGAAGGCAGACCGAGACCTAAAGCGCGGCAAGGTCTATGCCGAAATCACCATTCCGCCGAATTTCTCGCAGGAAATGGTTGACCTGATTCAAGGGCAGGGGCATCCAGCAAAGCTGAAATACCGCGCTAACCAGAAGATCAACGCGATCTCGCCGCACATCACGGCGCAGGGCGCGTCCGGTATTGATGGTCAGATTTCCGCTTCCTTTAATAAGGAGATTGCGAAGGCGGTCACCGAGGAGGTTAAGGAAGCTGGCGGCCTGCTGCAGGGGCGGTTCGATGCGGCTCGTCTCAATTCCGCTGACGCTTTCCAGGATGTCGCCGATGCGGTTGCCAATAGCCGCGATGAAGTCGGTGCTATCCAGGAGCAGATTGGCGATCTGCAGCCGACGATTGCGCAGATCAAGAAGACTCTCGGCAGCGTGGACACGGCCCTCGATGACGCCCAGGATGCGTTGACGCAGGTGCAGGCGATTACTGGTGAGCTCAACAACGAGGTCCTGAATTTCTCCGCGGATCTCAACGACGCCTACCTGCAGGGCAGTACCGCCCTGGTAGAGGGCACCGGTAACGCCAACGCCGCGATCGGCGCGATGACTGGCAATCTGCAGGGCGCAATTTCCCGTTCGGATTCCGCGACGGCTGCGGCGGAGGACATCGTCAAGCAGGCGGATCAGGTCATTGGCGGCCTGAATTCCCTGTTGGATGCCAGCCCGCTCAACGGCCCGGATAAACAGGCAATCCAGCGCACAATCGATGCGCTCGACGAGAGCAACGCCACCAATAAAGAGCTGGTGGAGGGTCTGAAGAACGTCTCCGGCTCGGCGCAGGGAACTCTCGACTCCCTCAACGCCACCAGCGAGGCATTGGCGCAGGCCACTAAGGACGGCAAGGCCGCCTCGGATCAGATTCGTCAGGCGTCCCAGGACTCACTCCCGCAGTTGAGCAAGGCGCTTAATCAGCTCAACGCGCGCGTGGGTTCGTACGCGGCGGCGCTTGGCGCGCAAAAGGACACCGTCAAGGAAACGTCCGCGCTTCTCGACGCTACGAGTGGGCAGCTTTCTGCTGCGGATCAGGTCCTCGAGAGCTTCAAGGCCGACCTTGATGGTGTGCGCGATGGCTTGGAAACTGCGCGTCTCGATGTTCTTACCCTGGGCACCACCGAAGAGCGCGAAGCCATGAACATGGTCAACGACCTCGATCCTGAGGGTATCTCGCAGTTCCTGAGCGATCCGGCTGAGGTTAAGACCGAGGCCGTGTTCCCGGTGGATCACTACGGCTCGGGTATGGCGGCGCTGTTTACCAACCTGTCGTTGTGGATTGGTGCGTTCATTCTGATTGTGATTTTCCGCGTGGAAGTCGACGCGGAAGGTTTCAAGGAAATCACGGTGGGCCAGGCGTACATGGGCCGCACATTGCTGCTGGGCATCATCGCTACTTTCCAGGCGCTGATTGTCTCTATCGGTGACATCGTCATTGGTGTGCAGCATGTCAGCGCGGTTGCGTTCGTCCTCACCTGTGTCGTGGTGGAGTTGTGTTATCTCGCCATTATTTACAGTTTGGTGTCGGCGTTTGGCCACGTGGGACGTGGTATTGCCGTAGTGCTCGCGTTTATTCAGATTCCTGGCGCCGCCGGTCTCTATCCAATTGAGATGACCCCGGACTTCTTCCAGGCGCTGAATCCGTTCTTGCCGTTGACCTACGGCATTGATGCTCTCCGCGAGACCATTGGTGGTTTCTACTCGAATTACTACCTGAAGAACATGCTCACCTTGATGGCCATGGCAGTGGTCGCCTACGTGGTCGGTTACTGGCTGCGCCGCAGCCTGTCCTCGGTCAATGTCTTGGTTAACCACCAGCTTGAAGAGGGCGGACTGGTCAACAACGAAGAAGTCCACCTGGTCGGTAGCGGATACAAGCTCAGTGACCTCGTCTTTGCGCTGCGTAACCGCGAGGAGTACCAATCGCGAGTCGACGAGCGGATGGAGAATCTGCGTGGCAGCTACGCGCTGTTCATGCGCATTGCCGTTGGTGTCTCGTTGGCCGCCCTGGTGGTGCTGGGTATTTTGGCCCGTAACTACCCGGATCAGAAGGCCCTGTTCTTCGGTCTGGCTTGCCTGTTTGTGCTGCTCTGCCTCGCCTACATCGCGGTGCGCGAGTACGTCAAGCAGTCTGTGATTCACGCCCAGGAGCTCAGCGAGCTGTCGGAGGAGGAGCTGCGCGCCTACATGGAGCACCAAACTTCCCATCCGCATGCGTACTCGCTGGAAAATGCTGGTGATTCGGTTGAGCCACAGGCGAAGGTGTCGTCGGCAAGCGTGAAGACTTCCTCAGAAGGTGAAGCCTAATGAGAAACGTTCTTGAAATTGTGCGGAATGACTTTCGGGTAATCCGCCAGAACACGATGACCGGCATCATGGTTTTCGGTCTGGTGCTGATTCCGCTGCTGTTCACCTGCTTTAACGTGCTGGCCAGCTGGGAGCCGTTTGAGAACACCGAAAAGCTGAAGATTGCGGTCGCCAGTAATGACCGTGGTCATCGCACGGATATCGGTGCGATTGACGTGAACTTGGGCAATGAGGTGCTGTCGAAGCTGAGCCGTAATCACGACATCGACTGGCAGATTACGGATTCTGAGGACGCCATCGACGGCACTAAGTCCGGTGACTACTACGCGGCAATCGTGCTTCCGGAGAACTTCAGTACCGAACTGATGACCTTCTACGTCCGAGGCACCAAGGCGCCTAAGCTGACGCTCTATACGAATGAGAAGAAGAACGCGCTTTCGTCAATCATTACGAGTAAGGGCGCGAGTGGCGTTATTCAGGAGATTGACAAGAACTTCACGCAGGTCGTCGCCAGTGTTGGGCTGGGCGTGATCACCTCGCTGGATGAGTATCTAAACACCTCCGACTCCAAGCAGGCACTGACGCGCGTGCAAAACCGCGTTGATGACACCGCCGCGCGGCTGCGCTCCGGTGCGCAGACTGCTCGTTCGCTGTCCACGCTGGTGGAGACCACCGTGCCGCTGGTGGAGACCGCGGATTCCATTTTGGAAAACGCTGGTGCGCGGATGGACATTCTGCGCAATGGTTCGGGTGACGGCAACGTCGCAGGCGATCTGGAAGCCGCGGTCGGCAATGTTCGCGACTCGGTTAGCACGGCGCTCGACGCAACGCAGTCGAGCTACGAAGGCGTGCGCGACCGCGTCAACGAGCTTGTCGACGGCACCCAGGCCACCAGCGGCGCGACCGCGGATACCTTCGATGCGATGGCGGCCAAATTCGGCCAGCAGGCCGACGGTCTGACTGCGATGCGCGACCGCCTGGAAGACACCGTGGGGGCAGTGGTTCCGGGTGTCGCTAAGCCGGGCTACGACCGCGCGATTTCCGATCTGAACACCTCGATTGCTCGCACCCGTGGGCTGCAGGAGAGTTTCTCCGCCGTGGCGGCGGATTTGCGCGGTGGCCGGGATACGGGATCGTCGATAAGCCAGGCGAAGGACGCTTTCACGGCTGCGATTGCCGCTGTGGAAAATGCCAAAAACTCCTACGAGCAGAACCTGCGCCCGCAGATCGACGCACTGTCGGAGCCGGTGTCGCGTCTGAGCAACGACATCGAGGTCATTGGCGAGGACATTCGCGGCATCCGCGGTACGATTTCCGGCTCGCCGGTGGACACGCTGCGTAAGACCAGCGCCGCCACGATGGGTCTGAGCAACCGTTTTGATGATCTGGCCGCTCGCTTCGACGAGATTCACAACGCGCTGGAAGAGGCGAAGGACACCGGGGACCTCTCGCGAATTGCTGAGGCCGTCGGTGATGACCCAAGTGCCCTGGCAGCGCAGTTGGCCGCGCCGGTGCAGGTCGAGGAAGACCCCGTCTTCCCAGTCCAGAGCTTCGGTGCGGGTATGGCGCCGTTCTATGCGACCCTCGCGCTGTGGATCGGTGCGCTGCTGTCGTCGGTGCTGATCCGCACCACGGTCCGTAGCCGCGGCGGTCAGAAGGTCGGCGATGATGAGGCCGAGAATGTGGTCAGCGATGCAGTCGATGATGCGCAGGGCGATGCAGCCAGCGATGAAATCGACGAGCCGACCAGTGACGCACAAATCAACGCTGCGCAGGCCGATGACTACACCCGCGTCGAGAAGTACTTCGGCCGGTTCGCCACCTTCGCCAGCGTGGGCCTGGTTCAGTCCACACTGATGGTGTTGGGACTCCAGGTGTACGTGGGCATCGAGCCCGCGCACCGATTCCTGATGCTGCTGGCCGGCTGGGTGATTTCGCTGGTGTTTATGATGATCGTCTTCTCGTTCGTCTTCACCTTCGACAACGCCGGCAAGGCCATCTGCGTGCTGTTGCTGGTGATGCAGGTCTCGGCCGCAGGTGGCGCGTATCCGCTGCCGCTGGTGCCACAGTGGGTCCAGAACATTAGCCCTTGGCTGCCGGGTACCTACGCGATCGATATGTTCCGCAGCTCCATCGCCGGTATCTATGAGGCAGACTACTGGAAGCTGATGTTCATGTTGGCGCTGTTCATCATCCCGTCGCTGATTCTGGCGCTGGGCCTTCAGCGCATCTTTGAAAAGGGAATCAACGAGATCAAGAACGCAATCGAGGAGACGAAGGTGATGGCGACTTCGTAAGGGGGCCTAATCCTCCGCCTCGTCATTCTCTGTCTCGTCGCTCTCGCGCTCGGCTTCCGGCTCGCCCTTGCCGTCGCGCGAGAGCTTCCGCAGCCACCAAATCAGCAGCGCAATGATCACCGCCGCTGCTGCCAGGATGGCCCACATCCACCACTGCCACTGCGAACCGCTGCCGTCGAACACGGACTCCTCGTCAGGATCCATCGGCACCTGATGCCCCGTCACCAGCAGTCGGTGCGTGTTAATGCCGTAAGGCGTGCACGTAATCAGGGTGATCAGGTCTTCTCCGGGGACGCGTCGTAAAGCATCGGTTTCATCCGGCTTTACGACGGCTACGTCGTGGACCTCATACTTCAACTTGTGACCCGCGACTGCGATGTAGAACGCGTCGCCCTTCTTGACCTTGTCGAGGTTGTCCCACAGCGTCGCATTTTGCAGACCCGTATGCGCCGACAGCGACGCGTGACGACCTTCACCCTCGCCCACTCCGCCGACCGGGAAGTCGGTGCCGTAGAGGTGACCGACACCGCGCGAGAGCGACTTTTCCGACGTGCCGTGGAAAATGGGCAGGTCAGAGTTGATGGACGGGATGACGATGCGGCCGAGCGCGTCGGTCTCGCCAAGCACGTCGAGGTAGTGGCGGTAGCGCTGGTACTCCGGGGAAGACTCGTCATCGGAGGTGGTCCAGGCGTCGCCGGGATTGACCTCGCCGAGGCTGGCGTTGTACTCGTGGGCCTCATTCCAGGCGGTGTCCAAGACCTCAGGAGGAGCGGATTTCTCCAGCTTGGAGTATTCATCTGCGGCGCGGGCCTGCAGGAAGTTGTTCCACTGCGTTGCGACAACCGGGTACAGCAGCACTCCCAAACCACCAATGATCAACAGCAGGGCGATGATGGTGTTCGAGTTGAGCTTCTTGCCTTTTTGGGGCTTTGCTTGGGTTTTGGATGCGGCGCTGGCGTTAGTATCGTTTGCGCGTTCGGACTTCCGCTTAGATGTCGGTTTAGATGCCCGCTTGGAAGTTGCCCGCTTGGAATGGGAATGACGCCCCATCGAGTCCTACCTTTGGTGACCTTGTGCATAGCGGCCACGGGTCTTTCTCACCAGGGACAGTTCCCGGGCAGGGATAGCCAGGCCGACAAATCGCTAACGACTTAATAAGTGCACATACCAATTTAGGTCATGCAACCCGGGAGAGCTGAACTCTACTCACCGTGCTGTGGCATCGGTGGAATCTGTGGTGGTGTTTGCGGTGCTTGTGGTGTCGGTGTCTGCGGTGTTTGCGATGCTTGGGGCGTCGGTGGTCGCGGTGTCTGCGGTGTTTTCGGTGCTTGGGGCGCTTGTGGCGCTTGTGGAGGTCGCCTCTGCCGGCCGAGCCGCCAGGGCAATAGTGGCAGAAATCATGGTCACCAGTGCGATAAACAGCGCCACCCACTGCACACCAACCGCCTGGAAGCGCTCACCAAGAACGATGTATCCCAAGCTGAAGGCAACGATCGGCTCCACGACGGTCATAGCTGGCAGCGAAGCCTGCAACGGTCCCGCGTTAAAAGCCGCCTGCTGCAGGCCGACGCCAATAACCGCCAGTGCCACCAGCAGCCAGAGTTCCCAGGAGAGCAGGAGTTGGACGAGTCCGTCATTGACATAAGTATCGACCACCGACTTAGACAGCAACGCGACGAAGCCGTACAGCCAGCCGGTTGCCGTGCCGAGCAGTAGGGCCTTCGGGTTCTGGCGCAGCACTCCGCGCTGTTTGGTGTCTGAGCCGCCGCCGGCGCCGGTGCCGGTGTTGGGCCACTGAACTGCAGCGGCGTAAAGCCCGCAGGTGACCACGCCACCGACGGCGAGAGCCCATCCCCACAGGTAGGTGGGGATATCGGTGGAGCCGGCAGTCGGCTTGCCGAGCAACACCAGCGTCGCCACCGCAAAAGTAAGCGCCACGGACCAGATCATCTCTGACCGCGAAATCCGCCGACCGTTGACCTTCGCTGCCAGCGGGAGCGTGAGCATCAGCTTCATGACCAGCAACGGCTGCACCAGGAGCAACGTGCCGAATGCCAACGCCGTGACCTGAAATACATACCCGGCAATCGCCAGGCCCGAGCCCAGCCACCAGCGCGGCAGCTTCAGGGTCTTCGCCACTCCGCGAAGTGTGCTGGTGCCCTCTTCCAGTGTTCCGGAGAGGTTGTGGCGGATGACGGTTCCCCACGCGATGCTGAGTGCGGACAGCAGTGCCAGTATCGCTGCGAGAAGGTCATTGTTCACGTAGGAGATGCTAGGCACGCAACACTTGTCATGTCCACTTCGCAGGGGTTGGGCGGGGCAGTGCTTGGTGCCCGCAGCGCCTCGGGAATTAGCTGGTTCGGCCAAGAAGCTGACTGAGCCCGGAGTGGAGCTGGCTGAGCCCGGAGTTCTTGGCACAGTACCGAGAGTTACTGACTAGGTTTATGTCAGTTTTGACAAGTTTCAGGGCATATTTTTGTCATAAACTTAGTCAGTTTCACATTTGCAGCCCGCAGCAGCGTCCGATCCGCACCCAACCCATGCCCAATAACCCCGCAACCCCTACGCAACCCGATCCAAACCCTCCACGCAACCCCCACAAGCTACGTTTTGGTAACCCACTATGTAATTACGAATGCAACTCAAGTAAATTGAGTCAATAATAGTTACTTGCATATAGTTGCCTAGTTTTTGGAGGTTGCCGACCATGGCACTGGTTGTGCAGAAGTACGGTGGTTCATCCCTGGAGAGCGCCGAACGCATTCGTCGTGTTGCAGAACGAATTGTGGAAACCAAAAAGCAGGGCAATGACGTCGTGGTTGTCTGCTCGGCAATGGGCGACACCACCGATGAGCTTCTGGACCTCGCTGAGCAGGTCAACCCGGTCCCGCCGGGACGCGAGATGGATATGCTCCTGACCGCCGGTGAGCGTATTTCTAATGCACTGGTCGCTATGGCGATTGCAAGCCTCGGCGCCTCGGCTCGGTCTTTCACCGGTTCACAGGCTGGCGTGATTACCACGGAGCGCCACGGTAACGCCCGCATTGTCGAGGTCACTCCGGGCCGTGTCCGTGAGGCTCTCGATGAGGGCCATATCTGCCTAGTGGCCGGTTTCCAGGGTGTAAACCGCGAGACCAAGGACGTCACTACGCTGGGCCGTGGTGGCTCGGATACCACTGCGGTTGCCCTCGCGGCAGCCCTAGAGGCGGACGTCTGCGAGATTTACTCCGACGTGGACGGCGTGTACACCGCGGATCCGCGCATTGTGCCGGACGCACAGCGTTTGGACAACATTTCCTTCGAGGAGATGTTGGAGATGGCCGCGGTTGGCGCGAAGATTTTGCAGCTGCGAAGTGTCGAATACGCCCGTGCGTTTAATGTCCCGTTGCGTGTGCGTTCGTCGTATAGCAATGAACTTGGCACCCTTGTTGATGGATCGATGGAGGATATTCCTATGGAAGAAGCAGTGTTGACCGGTGTGGCGCATGACCGCTCCGAGGCGAAGGTGACCGTGCTGGGCATTCCGGATGATCCGGGCCAGGCGGCGAAGATGTTCCGTGCTGTTGCGGATGCGGAGATCAACATCGATATGGTGCTGCAGAACGTCTCCACCGTCGCGGATAACCGCACTGACATTACTTTCACGTGCCCGCGCGAGGATGCTCCGAAGGCGATGGCGTTGCTGAAGAAGCTGCAGGCTGACAACGACTGGAAGGACGTGCTTTACGACGATCACGTGGGCAAGGTCTCCTTGGTCGGTGCTGGCATGAAGTCCCACCCGGGTGTGACTGCGACGTTCTGTGAGGCGCTCGCTGATGAGGGTGTGAATATCGATCTGATTTCCACTTCTGAGATTCGTATCTCGGTGCTGGTTAATGACCAGGATGTCGACAAGTCTGTGAAGGCCCTGCACGACGCTTTCAATCTCGGTGGAGACACTGAGGCTGTTGTTTACGCTGGTACGGGACGTTAAGGAGTTTTCATGACCACGATTGCTGTTGTTGGTGCCACTGGCCAGGTTGGTCGTGTGATGCGCACTCTTCTGGCGGAGCGTAATTTCCCGGCCGATAAGGTTCGTTTTTTCGCTTCTGCTCGTAGTGCGGGCAAGGAGTTGGAGTTCCGCGGCGAGAAGATTGTTGTCGAGGATGTCGCGGCTACTTCTGACGAGGATCTGAAGGGCATTGATGTCGCGGTGTTCTCCGCTGGCGGCACGCTGTCGAAGGAGCAGGCTCCGCGTTTTGCGGCTGCTGGCGCTGTTGTTGTTGATAACTCGTCGGCGTGGCGTAAGGATCCGGAGGTCCCGTTGGTGGTCTCCGAGGTCAACCCGGATGCTTTGCAGGACATCCCGAAGGGCATTGTCGCGAATCCGAATTGCACCACCATGGCCGCGATGCCGGTTCTCAAGCCGCTTCACGACGAGGCCGGGTTGCAGCGTCTGCGTGTGTCCTCCTATCAGGCGGTCTCGGGTTCGGGCCTTGCTGGTGTGAATACTCTGGCTGGCCAGGTGCGCGAGAACGTCGACAACCTGGAGAAGCTGACCACTGATGGTTCGGCTCTGGTTGCGGAGGACTTTGGTCCGTATGTCGCCCCGATTGCTTTCAACGCGCTGCCGGTGGCTGGAAACTTTGTTGATGACGGTTCACTGGAGACTGATGAGGAGCAGAAGCTCCGCAATGAGTCCCGCAAGATTCTGTCTATCCCTGAGCTGGCTGTTGCTGGTACTTGTGTGCGCGTTCCGGTGTTCACTGGCCACACGCTGGTGATTCACGCTGAGTTTGAGAATGCTCTGTCCGTAGAGAAGGCAACCGAACTGCTGGAGTCCGCGCCGGGCGTGAAGGTCGTCGACGTTCCGAATCCGCTTGCCGCCGCTGGTGTGGATGAGTCCCTGGTGGGTCGTATCCGTGTCGATCAGTCGGTTCCGGAGGGGCGTGGCCTGGTGCTGGTTGTCTCTGGCGACAATCTGCGTAAGGGCGCTGCTCTGAATACCATCCAGATTGCGGAGTTGTTGGTCGCTGACCAGTAGTTGAGCGCAGTACTTAAAAGCGCAAAAAGTTAAGCCTCGGCACTTAGCGAACTTCGTGCTCTCAATGGCAACTACTCCCCACTAGTCGGTAACTGATTTCTCAGTCCAACTAATGGGGAGCAGTTCACATTTGTTGCGGTAGGGGGCCTATTTTTTCTTATTGACGCCCACGCTTTCCGCTTGGCTGCAGCGCCAGCGGAATGTGAGATTGTGCGAGCGCAGTGCTGGGGGGGGGATTGCGTCACGGGAGGCGCCGGCGCCCTATTTGGCGGCGTGAGGATGTGCAGATGTCGCTAGACCGGGAATGCGTGGCCGACGGCGCCGTTTTTGGGGCGCTAGCAGGGGTGAATGTCGCTAGACCGGGAATGCGTTAAAGACACTGATTTGCAGCTCCGCAAAACTGCAGGTCAGGGAATTGTCGCAAAATTCGGAGGCGCGCCTGTGCTGACAGATTCCCGTTCTAGCGACATTTCGACCTTCGAAGTGCAACTTTTCCGACAGTTGGTGCCACGAGTTGCAATAGCGCGAGCATCTCGGCACTGAGAGCCAGGGTGGCTAGGGTGGCCAGGGCGGTGACAGTGGCCAGAGTGGCTAGGGTGGCCAGAGTGGCGTCGGGTGGCCAGCGTGGCGACGGTGGCCAGGGCGGCGATGGAGTCGGTAGCGGCCGAGCGGGAAGCGGACTAACTTAGGGCAGCCTGTTGTGTGGTTAGCCTTACCTGTGTAATATAGACCCGATTACTGTGTTGGCCGTAGCCGAAAGAGGCCATCAGTCTCTTGGGGCTACGGGTACTTTACAGCGTCTCAAAGAGTTCCTTACACGTTAGGCTTTCACATGTTTCGAAACAATTCGCTGACCCGTCGAGCGGCGCTGAAGACCGCCGCTGTCTTGGCAGCATCCACTCTTGTTCTGTCTGGTTGCTCCCGAGGCGACGACGCGGCGGCGTCAAAAAATGAGGGCACCGGGGATGAGCGCATCGCCGCAGTTGGCCTGGGAGACAGCGATACCTTGCTCGCTCTAGGCATCCAACCAGTCCTCGTAGCGCCCTGGGGTGCTGAGGGAGATGTTGATGCGTCTGGCGTCGGCCCATGGGCTACCGAAAAGCTCGGCGACAACAAGCCTGAAGTGGTTTACGGTACTGCCAACGGATTCACTGCTGAAATCCTGGAGAAGATCTCCGCCGCTAATCCGGACAAGATCATTGCGGTGAACTCTGCCGTAGACGCGCAGGCGAAGAAGGCGCTTAATGACATCGCCCCAACCACCGTTAAGCCAGACGGTGCCACGGACTGGCAGATCCCCTGGCGGGATCAGGTCAACCAGATCGCCGGCGCTGTAGACAAGCAAGAAGAAGGCGACAAACTCGTCGAAGAAACGCAGAAGGCCTTCGATGATTTCCAACAGCAGCACCCTGAGCTCAAAGGCAAGCGTGCGGCTATCGTCATGCCTTATCAGGGAAAGATCGGCCTGTACACCTCCGGTGACGGTCGCGGGCAGTTTATCAAGAGTCTGGGCTTCGAGATCCCGAAGGAGCTCGAAGGTAACGGGGGCGAGTTCTACCGCGACATCGCACCTGAGAACTACAGCGACCTCAACAACGTCGATTACCTCTTCATCCTTGATTACCAGGGTGCCGCCGATACCTTGAAGAAGGATCCAACATTCAGCAAGCTGGACGTTGTTCGCGAAGGCAAGGTCCGCTGGATGGACGAAAACGTGGGCAATGCAATGAGTATGCCGAACCCATTGACCATCCCCTGGGCAGTCGACAAGTTCTCTGACGCAATTTAATTGAAAGTGTCCGTTTCAAGAACTCGACATTCTTTGGTGTTTTCCCGGCGTTTGCTTACTTCGGCCGCACTCGTTGGCTTGGCTTTGCTGCTGCTTGCCTCCCTGTACTTGGGTTCCAAAGATCTTTCCATTGGCGAAGTGACCAGCATCCTCATGCATGGTCCGCACCCATCTACGCAATCCGGCATCATTTGGGACTTGCGCGTTCCGCGCACCCTCTTGGCTGTGATCACAGGCGCAGCCCTGGCTATGGCGGGTGCCATTGCTCAGAGCTGGACCCGCAACCCCCTGGCAGATCCCGGCATTATCGGCGTGAACGCTGGAGCAAGTTTCGCAGTCGCTGCGGCACTGACCTTGGGCTGGGCAACGACGGTCGGGGAGCGGACACTTGTAGGGCTCGTCGGGGCGGCCGTCGCTGCCTCAATCGTGCTGTTGATTTCCCGCGTATCGCGTAACCCGCTAACTCTGGTACTCGTGGGCGTGGGAGTTACCTTCGCCCTGCAAGCGGCCACGAATATGCTGAGCCTCTATTCTTCCGACACCCTGGAAGGGCTCCGCCGCTGGACCGTTGGCTCTACAGCTGGGCGGGGTATGGAAGACGTGGCCTTAGCTGCTTTAGGTCTAGCACTAGGTGCTCTATGTGGTGCGCTTGCAGCACGCCCGCTGGATCTACTTGCGATGGGAGAGGACTCCGCCCGTTCCCTTGGCAGCTCGCCCACGAGAACCCGCTTGTTGGCTGCCGCAGCGGTGATCATCCTCGCCGGCTCGGCGACAGCCACTGTGGGGCTTGTGACATTCGTGGGCTTCGCCGTGCCACACCTACTACGCCCGTTTACCGGCCCGTCCCTGACTCGCCTCTTGCTGCCGACCGGCATTGTTGGTGGCGCGGCTGTGTTGCTAGCCGATATTGTGGGCCGCTTCGTCCTGCAGCCTAACGAGCTGGAAATGTCCATTGTCTTAGCTATTGTCGGTGCCCCAGTGATGATTCTGGCGGTGCGACGTAAGAAGAGTTCACCGACCTCGAATGACTCGGAGCTGACGATATGAGCGATATGACGTCTATCCGTAGTATTAAGCGTTCACGAAGCAGACGCGTCCTGGCGGCTTCGGCAGGGTTCGCCCTCATAGCGGCTCTTTGTTACTGCTTAATCCTGGGGCAAGGAGCGGTGAAGCTCAGCCCGATGGAAGTCATCGAGGTTCTCACCGGTGGGGGCACACAGCAAGCAATCAACGTGGTGTGGGATCTCCGCCTGCCTGTAGCAATCGCTACCGTTCTGGTCGGCGCGGCTCTAGGGCTGGCAGGTGCGTGGACTCAGACCATGGCCCGCAATCCGCTGGCCAGCCCGGACATTCTCGGTGTATCCGGCGGCGCGGCGGTTTTGGTTGTGGCGGGCACCGTAGTTACCCGCCCTGCATGGAGTGAGGGGGTGCCGACGTTCTGGTGGCGTGCTGCACTCGCTTTGCTTGGCGCACTAGTGATCGTTGGTTTGCTCGTTCTACTCGGTGGCTTCGGGACGTCGCAGCGCGTAGTGGTCATCGGCCTGGCACTGTCTTTCCTCACGCAGTCTTTAGTGCAGTATCTCCTGCTCCGGGCTGACTTAACTCGTGCCACGGATGCCCAAACTTGGCTCGCTGGGTCTACCGGCTTTGTGCGTATGGAAGCTTTGTTTCCTATGGTGTTGGGCCTGTTGCCCTTCGTAGTTTTAGGCCTTTGTGTTACGCGCGATGTCCCTCTTCTTTCTCATGATGACGCCACCGCGTCCACACTTGGGGTAAATGTCACGAGGGTGCGCGCTATTTTGCTCATTGCCGCAACGGGCATTGTCGCGGTGGTGGTTTCCTTTGTCGGCCCAATTGGATTCGTGGCACTATTGGCTCCTCAGCTGGCCAAGCTGGTGGCCGGAACGCCCACGCCCCATCCGTTGTGCTCTACTTTTGCAGGCGCTGCTCTATTAGCTGCGTGCGCCGTCGTGGCGGGCGCACTGCCATTTACATCCCCTGTGGGTTTGGTTACCGCCATCATCGGTGGCCCCGCGTTGGTGTTGCTTGTGTGGTTGGCGGCCCGTCGCGGAACTCTGAAAGGAATGGTTCAATGAACGTTCAAGTTGATCACGTCACCGTGGGCTACAACGACGGCCCAAGCATTGTTAAGGACGTGTCTTTCACTGCAGAGCCCGGGAAGGTCACCACGCTCTTAGGCCCCAATGGTTGTGGCAAGTCGACGTTGCTCAAGACGCTTTCTCGGCTGCTTGCTCCCGCCGAAGGACGGGTTCTTGTAGAGAAAAAGGACGTGCATAGTTTGCGGTCGCGCGAAGCCGCCCAACTAATTGCGCTTTTGCCACAACACCCGCTGTGTCCGGCGGGATTGACCGTTGGAGAACTTGTGGAGCGCGGACGGCACCCTTATCGTCGATCGCTCTGGGGTGGGGGAGCGACGGCGTCAGAAGATAAAGAAAAAGTGCGCGAGGCGCTGAAGAAGACGAAGGTTGACCATCTTGTTGCCCGCGACGTGGCGGAGCTTTCTGGCGGCCAGCGGCAGCGGGTCTGGATGGCGATGGTGTTGGCGCAGGATACGCCAATTGTGCTGTTGGACGAACCGACTACCTACCTAGATCCGGCACATGCGATAGAGATTCTAAGTATCGTGCGGGAGCTCGCTCAAGAGGGCAAGACGGTGATTACCGTACTTCATGATCTTGGCCTGGCGGGAGCTTTTAGCGACGAGATGATCGTCATGAAGGAAGGGGAAAAGATCGCCGAGGGTTCTCCAAAGGAGGCTCTGACGGTGGATGTGTTGCGCGAGGCATATGGCCTGAATGCCGAGGTGTGGGAAGATCCCCGCGGTATGGCTCCGATTATTGTGCCGCGAGGGATTGTGGCTAATTAAGGCCGTGCCCTGCCTAGGAACCAATAGGGGCACCACTGCACGGATTCGCTATTGAGGCCCCAGGTGTGAATTGCGTGGCGCCGTACTTCCTTGCAGAGCTGTCCTTCACCCGCGACCCAGACGTACTTCGACTGTGTTGCGGGGTGTTCGGCACGGTCCAGTTGCTGTAGGTGGGACATCACTGCCGTGCTGAAGTCCGTTGTAGCGCTAAACAGCACTTCTAGGCTGCCCAGCTTGCTCTCCCAGTCGGCGACGAGGGATGGCTCGAGGTCACCATGGTTCTCGGCGACCACTACGAGGTGTATGTCGCGCAACTGTTCCGGGGCAAACGCATCCGCGTAATCCAAAATGGCGCGAACGGAAGGTACGGCAGATGGGTCTGCGATAAGTGTTTGTGAACTTTGCGCGCGGTGCCAGAGGCCCTGGCATGTCCAGATGCCTACCTGGTCGCCAACACGAGTTGCAAGAGCCCAGGCGAGCCCTGGTCCGACGTGCTCATCCTTTGGATTTTTGACGCCATGTGTCGCCACGTCGAAAGTTATCTGTCCGCACTCGGGATCGAGTGAGCGTACGGTGTACCAACGTAAATTTGGGCGTTGGGTCTCCGGCATGGCTGTAACGCTTGCGCGGATATTGGCGCCACCTCCGTGGAGGGGTAAATGGAGATTCTCGCCGGGCTTAGCCGGCATAAAGAGGCCAAAGAATTCGTCCGGGCCGGAAAGCTGAAAGCCGACTAGCTCGGGGGAGCGGATGACAATCCTCTGCAGGTTTTCTGCCGGGGCGCTGACGTCATAAACAGTGGCGCGGATGATTCGATGGTGCGGTTCAGAAGGGGCGGCCAAGAGTAGGTGGTCAGAAAAGGCCGCGCGGTAGGCGGAAGTGTTCGTCGGAGTGTTCAGGGTAACTGGGTTCGAGGTCATAGTGGGAGTTAACTTACCCTTACCTAAAGCAAAAGTGAAAGGGTGAGGGGCAGAAAAAGCCCCGCGGGGATCCGAGGTGAACTGGTCCCCGAAAGTTGGACTGGTTTAACTCTAGGCGGTTAGGGCTTCAAGGGTCTGATTTCGATATTGCATCGGGGTCAGGCCCTTGAGTCGTTGTTGGACGCGTTCGGTGTTGTACCACTGGATGTATTCGTCGATTACTTGGTTGAACTCTGCGACCGTGTCGAAGACTTCTCCGTGGTACATCTCGGTTTTCACGTGGCCGAAGAAGTTCTCCATGACCGCGTTGTCGTAACAGTTGGCTTTACGCGACATCGACTGAACACCGCCGTTGTCGCCGATCAGGTCACGCCACGAGGCATGCTGGTACTGGAAACCTTGATCGGTGTGCATCATCCACCCGGGTTCAGGTGCCCACGCCGCGATCACCTTGGGCAAAGAATCGGTGGTCAACGCTGTCGACGGCGATGTAGCCACAGTGTGGGCAACGATTGAGCGGTCGAACAAGTCCATCACCGGTGACAGGTAGACCTTGCGGCCTGCAACCCTGAACTCGGTGACGTCGCTGACAAAGACGGTATTTGGCTGATCCGGGGTGAATTTGCGGTCAAGCTTGTTGTCGGCAATGTGGCTGATCGTCCCGGTGTAGGAAACATAAGGTCTACGTTGGCGGATCTTGGCTCGCAGCCCCATCTCGCACATGAGTTTGTAGACGAGTTTGTGGTTGACCACCCACCCCTGGTTACGCAGGTCAAGTAGTACTCGTCGGTAGCCGTAGCGATGCTTGTTACGCTCGAAGCTTTCCCGAATCGCTTGCTTGAGCTCGGCGTGCTTATCTGGCTTACTGAGTCGTTTCTGGTGGTAGAAGAACGTCGACCGTGGCATACCTGCTGCCTCTAGGAGGTACTCCAAGCGGTGGTGCGACTTGAGGATGACAATCGCCTGGACTTTCAGGCGCGTCCCTGATTCCTCAAGTCCCGCAATTTTTTTAGATAGGCATTTTCGGCCCGCAACCGTTCGTTTTCGCCACGCAGCTTGTCTTCCTCCGACAGCGGCTTCGGCGTGACCGATCCTTTGGGTCTGCCCTTCGGCTTCGGTTTCAACGCGTCATCGCCGTCTTTGCGCCATTTCCACGACCACCCGCGGACCAGCTGCTGTGATGACAGGCCAAATTCACGTGCAAGATCCATCGCTGTCTCGCCAGCAAGGTGGCGTTGGACAACTTCCTTCTTGATCTCGAACGAGTACTGCTGCTTAGTCGGTTTCTCCACAAGACATAGCCTGCATGCAGCTTAAACCGACGACAGAGCATACGGGCGGCATACTTGGAGACACCAAGGGCATTGGCAGCGGCTGTATAACCCATGCCTTGCTCAAATAGTTCAACCAACTGCTCGCGCTGATATTCACTTAGCGAACTTCGTGCTCTCAATGACAACTACTCCCCACTAGTCGGTAACTGATTTCTCAGTCCAACTAATGGGGAGCAGTTCATTAGGTGCCGAGGCTTTTCTGCTGGAAAAGGCGAGCCTGGTTTGGGGTGACCAAACGGCTAGCAATGTGACCCGTGACATGCGACGTTTGGGCATAAGTGCAGGTTAAATTTTGCCGTTATTCTGTTTCCAATTTCCTGGCTGAAGTGGGTCGAATTTCTATATTGTGACCGTTTTTCATCACCGGTACGGTTTTCGTGTGAGCACGGCAGTGGCCGCAAAGGAGAAGGCGAGAAGCCCTTTACCTTCAGCTCTGGGCATCGCGCCACACCATTTATCTACACTTCATTTTTCTAAAGGATCATCATGGATAACCTGTGCAATATCTGCGAACTGATTTCCTCCTTGCCAGCACCGGCTCCGCTGCCGGTACCTGAGTTCAACGTGAACTTCCCGGAGGGCCCACTGGTTCAGGTCGACTCACTGTTCCCGAACTTCCACTCTCTGACTGAGGGCGGCAACCTGGGTCTGCAGAACGTCGGTGGCGATCAGGACAACGCTCTGCAGAACGTTGGCGGCAACCAGGGTCTCCAGAACGCTGGCGGCGATCAGCTGAACGGCGGAGACCAGATTGGCGGCGACAAGCTGGACAAGGGCGACAAGGTCGGCGGCGACCAGGTTAACGACAAGGGCCAGATTGGTGAGCGTCAGTCCGGTTTCCAGACCGGTGGCCAGGACCAGAGCCTGCAAAACGTCGGTGGCGACCAGGGTCTGCAGAACGGTGGCCAGGAGCAGGGTCTCCAGACTGGCGGTAAGAACCAGAACGGCCTTCAGACTGGCGGCCAGGAGCAGGGCCTGCAGACCGGTGGTAAGAACCAGGGTGGCCTCCAGACTGGCGGCCAGGAGCAGGGTGCCCAGACCGGCGGCAACAACCAGGGTGGCCTGCTGGCCGAGGACGGTGCGGGTGACAACCTGCCAGTCGACCTGGACCTCACCGGTGCAAAGGCTATCTAAGGCCGTTTAAGCTGACTTAGGCACTGCACTACAATGACACTGCGCAGCTATTAGCTCTCGCGGCTATTAATACGTAACAGCGCACGAGCGCCTTCTCACTCCTTGCGGAGTGGGGAGGCGCTTTTTTGTGTTTATAGCTGGCGACGTTGGGTCGATCCGAGTTACTGACTGCGTTTATGTCAAAAATGGCCCGAAAAATGTCCTGAAAGCGTCATAAACTCGCACAGTTTCACATTTGCAGTCCCCTATTCAGTCGCGTTTTACATAACGTGATCTGTTGGAATGCCGTGAATCAGACCCATTTTTGTCTATTAACCGCGGATGGAGAGGTTGGGGCGGAGAGGCGATTATTTATGCAGCCGCAATTAGCACACAATTATGTGGCTTATTAAATGATGTCCGGGGATTCTTTTGTAAATAGTCTTGAGACATCATTTTTGCTCTTAGAGATTTATTGGCTTGCATTTTCATTAGGTGGGGGTGGGGTGTCATTTGTGCCGTAACTCACAATTATGAAAATCGTGACATGGGAGACATTCTAACCCAAATTAATGGGCGGGGATTCATTGAAAAAACTTCATATGCGCAGGTTGATCGTGATTTTATGGGTTGAATGGCTAGGTGTCGTGGCGAAAGGTGGAACTTCGGCATGTGTGTGGTGTCCAAATGTCCACCCCAGAAAAAATATGCAAACAACAATTATTGACATTGAAATAAAAGACAATAGGGGTGGCAATTAAATGGCTCAACAAACATAAAATGTATTTGTTATATTCGGGGGCGGCCAACGCTATAAATGAGAATTAGAAGGCGATGTCAACTGGGCTACCTGTGATGGGGGCTGGAGACGCTTATGCGTGGTCATTGATTGTTCATTGAAGGCTGGAAAGGTAGCGAAAGGTGTATAACGCACTGAAATCGAAGGAAGGGGGAGGGCTCATGTTCGGTCGTTTTACAAACGAGAAGCGCTGGTTGGCGCTTTTTAGCTTCATGGCTGTGCTCGCTCTTTTCTTCGCTAAATCTCCAATAATTGCGCATGCGCAGGATGCAGAAGACACTGGCGAAACCCTGACAATCCAGAAGATTTTGAGTGTTCCTGGAACCGTTAAGGGTGTTGAAGCCAATGGAAATGTCCGTGATTTTGAGCCACTCATTGCGGCATTTGACGAGGCGGCAACTCCATTTGGTAGCCACAAAATGGGTTACTGCATTGAGGCCAGCGTCGCCGGTGATCTTTATGACACCGGTCGTGTGCAGAACTTCAGTCAGTTCTCGCGCAGTACAGATACCAATAACAAGCTGCGGAACGACTTTGACCGATACCGGAAGCTCAACTGGATTGCGCACCACGGTTCTCCAGCTGTTGGTTTGGATGAACTGGGGAAGGCAGCTGGAGTTAAAGGACGTCTGAAAGTGCTGGACGCCAATAACGCAACTCAATTCGCTCTGTGGCACTTCTCCGATGGCATTGACTTCTCCCAGGGCATTCACAACCCATCGACGAAGGCTGTCTACGACTACCTCACTGGTCCGGCTAACGTCGGTCAGGGCACTGTCGATGGCACGAACCGCACTGGCTACATTTTCAACAATGGTAAGAAACAAGACATCATTGTGATTGACAATGTCACTCCGTCTTCCGGTGAAGTTCCGGCAGAGCCGACGAAGCCGTCCGAGCCAGAAAAGCCAACCGAACCGGAGCAGCCAACCGAACCGGAAAAGCCGACTACTCCGACCACGCCTGCGGAGACCACGACCCCGTCCGAGTCGACCAAGCCGTCCGAGCCGGAGAAGCCGACCACGCGTAAGCCGTCGATCTCCACTCAGGCTCGCCTGAACGGCAACAAGATTGTTGCGGGCGCTGTGGTTAAGGACATCGTGAAGTTCACCGACCTGGTTCCGGGTAAGAACTACCGCCTGGACGCCACCCTGGTGGACAAGACCAATGCTGATCGCATCTTGGGGACCGGCAGCGTGGAATTCACTCCGGAGACCTCTTCGGGTGAGCAGGCTGTCATGATTACCGTCTCCGATGATGTAGATGAGCCGGTTACCGCTGCTGTTGCATTTGAAAAGCTGACCTCGACAGAGGTCACCGCCGATGGCCAGGACAACACCGATGGTCAGCGGGTAGAAATCGCTACCCACGAGGACATCAACGACGCAGCTCAGACCGTTCACGGCGAAAAGCCGGAGCAGCCGTCGACCTCCGAAGAGACCCCGACGAGCGAAGAGACAACCGAGGAGACGACCGAGGAGACAACGGAGCCGTCGTCCAGCGAGACCACTACTTCTGAGACCAGTGAGTCTGAGACTCCGACGACGTCGGAAAGCGAAGAGCAGCCGAGCTCATCGACGACTACTCCTAACACCTCCGAGTCCACGAAGCCGGCCGCTCCGACGGAACCGACCGAGCCGACTGACAGCACTGAGTCGCAGACCACGGAACCGACGGAGCCGACTGAGACTACCGAACCGTCTAAGCCGAGCGAACCCGCTGATACGCCGCTGGAGCCGGAGCTGCGCACGGTAGCCGAGCTTCAGGGCAACCGCATTGAGGCTAATGCCAAGGTTGTCGACACCGTGCATTTCGAGGGCCTGGTGCCTGGTAAGAACTACACCCTCTCCGGTGAACTGGTTAATAAGGCTGATGGCTCTGTGATTGGTCATGGCGAGGCGACGTTCAAGCCGACGTCGGCAAGCGGTACTGTGACTGTCACTCTTGAGGTGTCTGACTCTGTTAAGACTCCTGTTGCTGAGGCTGTCGTGTTCGAGCACCTGACCTCTGATGAGGTCGACTCGACTGGTAAGGAAAGCGCTGGTCAGGTCAATGAGATCGCTGACCACGCAGATATCAATGACGCAAGCCAGACCGTGACTGGAGAGGTTCCGGAGAAGCCGGAAGACACCCCGACTGAGGAAAGCGAAACTCCGTCCGAGGAGACGACCGCACCGGAGACCAGCTCGACTGAGCCGACCACGTCCACCGTTCCGGTAACTCCGAGCGAGGATGAGCCGTCCGAGCAGCCGGAGACGACACAGCCGGAAGAGCCGTCTGAGACGACAACTCCGTCTAAGTCCGAGTCCGAAAAGCCGAGCAAGCCGAGCAAGCCGACTAAGCCCGCTCAGCCGGAAAAGCCGAGCAAGCCGACGAAGCCTGCCCAGCCGGAAAAGC
>NZ_KV796535.1:68479-107931 GCF_001809225.1 Corynebacterium sp. HMSC077G07
AAGCCGACGAAGCCTGCCCAGCCGGAAAAGCCAAACCACCCAAGCACCCCAGCGCAGTCTGAGGACAACCCAGCCATCACGACTACTGCCGGTATTGCCGGCAAGGCTCTGGTTGAAAAGGGTGCTGTCGTCATCGACACCGTGCACTTCACTGGCCTGAAGCCGGGCACGAAGTACACGTTGACCGGTGAGCTGATGTGCAAGGAGACGGGCAAGTCCACTGGCGCTAGGAGCCGCCTGCACTTTGTGCCGACGGCATCCGCCGGCACGGTTGATGTTCCGATCATCATCACCGACGGCGACTGCGCTTCTCAGGTTGCCTTCGAGACTCTGACCGATGCCAATGGCAAGGAAGTTGCTGTCCACAAGGACATCAACTCTGCGGAGCAGACTGTCACGAACGGCAAGACCCCAGAGAACACGCCATCTGAGCAGCCGAAGGATGAGGGCAAGCAGGGCACGCCTAACGACGATTCCTCCGCACCGACCAGCGACACTGCCACCCCGAACACTGTGATTAATCAGCACTCGGAGCAGAACAACACCAACGTCACCATCATCGGAGGCACTGGCCAGGATAAGCAGAAGAACCACGGAAAGCCGTTGGCTCCGAACTCGGAACGACGTGCAATTAGTTCGGTTCCGTCTGGCCCGACCGGTTTGGCTACTCACGCTCTGCCGACGGTAGCCACCAACTAAGGAGATTCCATGACCGATCAGTTTGGCTCGGACGAGACCGGAAAGGAACCTGGAAATGCTCCAGGTTACGAGCCCGGCATCGATCCGGAAACCGAAACCGGCGCACTCGGCCACGTTGATCCGTTTGGCCAGGATGAAGACCAGGCCGACGGCCAAGCCGAAGACCTACAAAGCGTGCCTTGGTGGAAGCAGCCAAGAATGTATATCGCCGCTATCGCATTAATCGGCGTTATCGCTCTGCTGGTGATTGGCCAGATCAATCGCAATGATTCGACGCTCGATGGTGCGCAGGAGAATCTGCCCACTCCAGCACAGGGTTCTCGGGGAGCTGTGCACGAGATGGAGATGCTCATTGATGGTAAGTCGGCTCCGATTGATTTCGTTCAGCTGACTGATCAAGGATCTCTGATTCCACCGACCGATGTTTCGCGCCTTGGCTGGTACTCGGCTTCCGCAATCCCAGGTGAGAAAGGTGCAGCTGGATCGTCCGTCATTACCGGTCACGTCAATGAGGTGGACCAGGGCGATGGCTACGCTGCACGTTTCGCTGACCTGAAAGCTGGTGACACTGTCACGGTGAAGGTAGATGGCGAAAGCCGAGACTTCACCGTCAGTCACGATCCGATTCAGGTGGTCAAGGGCGCTCAGATGCCCGAGGCTGTCAACGATGCAGTTGGTGAGAACCGCTTGGTCCTCATTACCTGCGGAGGCGAGTTCGTCGGCGGCACGTTGGGATACGCCGACAACATCATCGTCGAGGCCACTCCAGTGCGCTAATCCAGTGCGCTAGGGCACTAGGGCACTGGGGCGCAGCCTCAATTCATTGACCAATTTCATTGGCTGCGGCTGTTGAACGCCGTCGAACAACAGCGGCGCCGACAGTCGCAGAAAACACAAATCAAATCTGCAGAAACCCTGCAGAAACACTGAAGATAAGGAAGGTACCTATGAGCATGTTGAAGAAAATCGGTGTCTGGGGTGTGGGCGCACTCGTGCTTGCCGCTCCGGTTGCTACTGCCGCACAGGCGGTAGCTGCACCTGCAACCTCCGCTGACACTGCAGTTGTCGCTCCGGGCAAGGGCGGATTCCTCCACTCGGGCAAGCTGGCCGTCAATCGCTACGTCTTCGAGCTTGAGCATCGCGATGGCAAGGACTACGTCAACATCACCTTCACCGGTGACCACAGCGCTGACGTGCAGATCATGCCGGATGGTATGACCCCCGAGGGCAAGAAGAAGGTCGATCAGGTTGGTGACGTCCTCAAGCTCAACGGCTACAACGATGTTCACTACTGGGCGGTTCTCTAAACGCCTCTTGTGACGCCACAGCGCGCCCCGTGTCGCTTACTGTCTCTGTGCTTTTACAGGTCCTAGCACAAGGCGGTGGGTCGCGGGGCGTTACTTGGTTTTTGAGGGTGTCCTTTTGCTTTCGCTTGACGACGTTGTCGTGACAGCAAATACGAGAAGGTTGATGAGCCCTCATTTGCCCGGCGTGCGCTGCGACGATAGCGGTAGGGGGTAAAAGCTATTGATACAAACCAACTGGTTAGCCCTGATTGGGGGAAGGGGGATAAATCGAGGAAATCTTGACGCTTTTTTGGGTGAATGGGCAAAAGCCCGTCGCGAACAGTGCAAAGAGCTATCGCGGAGGTAGTACGAAGTGTGAATGCGAAGGGTTTTCATGCCCAGGTGTCGCGGCCCGTTCTCCTTGGGGTATCGGTCAGATGCTTAAGCGGTTAAGTTATTTATAAGCGGTTCACTGAGCGCTGTTAACCGAGCGAGCAATGAGCTTGAGCTGTAATGTTTCGACATTCAAACATTAAAGTTCATAACGCTTAAGCTTAAAAGGTTAGACAAACTGGTCTTTTTCTTAAGGAAAAACTCAGTTTTGGCAAGTCGGGGAACGTTGGTGTCGCCGTCTGGAGTGAATCGCGAGACGTATTGAAGCGTGTCGCTTCATTTTGGACTTCTGTAAAGGACCTGTTTTCGTGAATAAGTTCTCCCGTACCGCTCGTTCGGTAACTTTCGCTGCCATCGTCGGTCTGTCGATGGGTGTCTCCGCCCCGGCTGCAATCGCTCAGGAGGATCCCTCCATCAACCAGGCTGCTGGCGACTCTCCACTGGTGAATAAGAACGCCAAGGGCTCGCTCACCATTCACAAGTTCGGTAACCCGACTGGTGAAGGCCAGCCGTCTGGTACCGAGGCTGATATCAAGGATGTTGAGGCCAACGGTGGCCAGAAGCTTGAAGGTGTCGGCTTCACCGTTTACAGGATCAACAAGACTGCAGATGGCAATACCGACATCGATGTCACCACTAACGAGGGCCTACTGGCTGCTTCGAAGCTGAAGGCATCTGACTTCTCTCAGGGCGCAGCTCTCAAGGGTGACCTGCCTGCGGGTGTCCTGTCGGAGGTTGCATCCGGTAAGACCGGCCCAGACGGCAAGTGGAACGTTGGCACGGAACTGCCTCTCGGTGCTTACCTGGTTGTTGAGACCGGCCCGAAGGAAGGCTATGACCCGGCTGTTCCGTTCATCGCTTTCGTTCCGATGACCGCGGATAACGGTGGGGATAACCAGGGCACTAGCTGGAACTACGATGTCCACGCGTTCCCGAAGAACTACAAGGACGAAGAGCCGGACAAGACCGTCAAGGACAAGGACCAGAACGCTGGTGATGAAAACCTGGTCTACACCGTCACTGGTACTGCTCGTCAGCTGAAGCCGGGCACGGAGCGCACCCAGTTCCAGATCACTGACGAGATTGACTCGAAGTTGGAGATCACCGACGTGAAGGTGACGGTCGCTGGCAAGGAGATCCAGCCGACGCAGGATGTTGATGGGAAGTTCTTCGAGGGCAACAAGGTCGACGTCGCCCTGAATAAGGAAACTGCTAAGTCCCTTAACGCGGGTGACAAGGTCGTCGTTACCATCACCACCACGCTGAAGCCTGAGTTCAAGGAAGCTACCGATATCGCGCCGAACAAGGCTCTGGTCTTCCAGAACAACCCGGATGGTTCTCAGAACAGCACTCCGAAGGAGACTCCGGAGGTCAAGACCTACTGGGGTGGCGTGCAGTTCAAGAAGGTTGATGGCGACCGCAACGCTCTGGAAGGTGCCGAGTTCCAGATTGTCCGCCAGGCTGCTGGCCAGAAGTGCTCCGACATTGACACCACCAAGAAGGACTCCTGGACTCCGGTTAACGGCCAGCAGGGTGACGAGGTGAAGACCACCTTCGTCTCTGGCCAGGACGGTATCGTCAAGATTACCGGTCTTCACGTCAACGACTTCGAAGACAACGCTGAGGTTGTCGAAGGCGAACAGTCCCACTACTGCCTGATTGAGACCAAGGCTCCGAAGGGTAAGGAGCTGCTGCCGGAGGCACTCGAGTTCAAGCTGGTTGCTAAGCAGACTGCCCCGGAGCGTGTTTACGAGCTGGCATCCGTCCAGGTCGGCGCTAACCCGGGTGAGGTTGTTAACTCCGACGACCCCCCCCCGAACCTGCCGATGACCGGTGGTGCCGGTGTCGGCATCCTGGCTGCTATCGGTGCAGCTATCGTCGCAGCTGGTGCATGGTTCGCCCGCCGCGGTTCCAAGAACTAAATCCGAGTAGAGGCTCGGTCACTGGAGCGCCTTAGCTCCAGTGTTGCGGGAATAGCGTGCGTTCAACAGCGCACGCGATTCCTGCAGTTTGCGCATCACTGAAATTACTGTTGCGGCCTTTCGATGTGCTCTTTTTCAACAGCAGGCATCTCCATGCCTGTGAGAAAGAGAAAGGCCACATCCCTTTTTGATTGACTTCTTGGGAGTTCCTCCGTGGGTAAACACTCTGCGTCGACTCTGACGCGGGACGCATCAGCTGAGCAGCCTAATCAGCCTGAGCAGGCGAAAAAGAACAGCATGGTTCTCCCCGCAATTCTGGTGATTGTGGGTTTACTTGTGATGCTGTACCCGGTTGTCTCCACGGCATTGAATAACTACGGCACCTCTAAGGCGGCCAAAGAGTTCGCCAAGCTGGAGAAGTCCGTACCCCAAGAAGTTAAAGATGAACAGTGGGAACGCGCTCATTCTTACAATGAGCGCCACACCACCGGCCCGATCCTGGACCCGTGGCTTAACGAAATTAATGACCACAACCCCGAGTACGCCGCTTATCTCGATCAGCTAAACGCTACCGACGTGATGGCGCGTCTGATTTTCCCAGAGATTCAGGCCGACCTGCCGATTTACCACGGCACCAGTAATGAGGTGCTCGCCAAGGGGCTCGGACACCTATACGGATCTGATCTTCCAGTCGGCGGTGTTGGAACCCACTCCATCATTACCGGTCATACCGGACTTACTAACGTAACGCTCTTCGATAACCTGCGGAAAGCAAAAGAGGGAGACGCCTTCTATATCCAGGTCGCAGGTCACAAGCTGAAGTACGAAATTGATCAAATCAAGGTTGTACTTCCGCACGAGACCGATGATCTTCGTCCCATTGAAGGCCAGGACTACGTCACCCTCATCACTTGCACTCCTTACGGGATTAACACGCATCGTCTGCTAGTGCGTGGGCACCAAGTGCCGATGGATCCGTCGGAAAGCAATGTCTTCGACCAAACGCACGGAACTGGATGGCAGTGGTGGATGTATGCCCTGCTCGTAACAGTGCTTGTGCTTGGCGCGGGCTTTGCGTGGTGGCTCTGGCGCCAGCGCCTCGACGCCGACGAAGAGCTTGACGACGACGCTGAGAACGCGGACGTCGAGACTGCTGATGGCGACGCAGACAGTGATGAACTCGCTGACGGCAGCGAATCGGCATCCGAGGATAATAACAACACTTCGTGGTGGGAAAACGACAATGAATAAATATTTGACATCCACCTGGAACCGGATAGCTGCGTTCTTAGCTGCCTGCGCTCTGGTTGCAGTGATGGGTGCAATCGGCGCGAATGACGCCAACGCGGCCAGGATCGTTGGACGCGTGGATGCTCCGGGCGTTTCAGCAACGAGCGGCACTGACATTGTGCGAATTACCTTGAGCCCAGGAAATCCTGACGATGATAATTCGTCGGCATCGGGCTCTATTTCTGGCGTGACCATTCATCTGGAGCGCCTCAAGGGAATCTCGCCGTCTAGCCAGCAGGACCGCGAGAAGGTGGAAAACGCCACCCCGGCTGAGCTTGCCGAGTGGCCAAAAGACCTCCACTTCAGCCAGGTCACTGACGAAAACGGCTCTGTTAAATTCAGTGACCTGCCGGAGGGTATTTACCTTGTGACCTCGACGGCTCCGAACGACAGTTACCGGGAGATTAACCCCTTCTTGGTATCGGTGCCTTTCTATGGCGCGGACTATGACTCCACTCCGGTAGAGGGAGTCATTGTGGCGAAGTCGCATAAGCCGGGGGAGACACCACCACCGTCGACGCCTCCGACCACTCCGCCGAAGACTCCTCCGACAACGCCACCGGGAACACCGCCGACTACGCCGGGAACATCTACCCCGCCGAAGACGCCGCCGACAACGCCGACAACACCGGGTGAACCGGGGACTTCGACTACCCCTACGACACCTGTTGAGCCTGGTACCTCGACACCTTCGGGGTCGTCGGGTTCATCCTCAAGCTCGGGAAGTAGCGGAGGGTCCGGCTCCTTGGCACTCACCGGTGTGCAGGTAGCAGGTCTGGTAGCCGTTGCTGCTGCACTAATCGGCGGAGGATTCGTCATCATCGCCGCTAGCAAGAAGAACTCAGAAAGTGGGAAGAACTAATGTTTTCGACAACATTCCGCTTGCCGGATTCAATGCGAACTACGCTTCGCATGTTCTTGGCTGCTTTGCTAGCGGTAGCTCTCGTTGTCAGCGGTCAGGCTTTTGCTCCCAACGCGCCGCAGGCGCAGGCGCAGACGGAGGTCATCCCGACGTCTCCGCCGAAGTACGAGTTTAAGAAGATCAAGACGCGACCGTATCCAGGGAATCCTGAATTCGAGTTCACCGTTGACAGCGACTCAACAATTGACACCCTCGAATTCCGGATAGATGGTAACGAATGGGTGCAGGACTATAGTTTGACCATTAATGGCAAGTCTATTCCATCGCAGTTAGCGTCTACGGGCCAGAAGCGGGCTCCATTTGACATTGTGCATAGTGGGCTTAATCAAACGGTAAAGGCGGGCGACAAGATTAAGTTGAACCCGTATTTTAACAATTTTCAAGGAGCGACTGGTGAGGTGGCCCTGACCCTTCGTGGCACTATCGCTGATTCCACTGAGCCCACCGACCCAAGTGAGCCAACAGATCCGTCAACTGACCCGACGGAGCCAACAGATCCGACTGAGCCTACCGAGCCGGAGGATCCGGAGCCAGAACCTGGAACGGTAACTCCCGCGGACCCAGCCCTTGTCGATCCCGCGACTGCACCGGAGTGCGTGGAGAAGGCTTACATCAATATCCCGGACACTAAGGGTGTTGATTACTACCTCAACGCAGAGAAGAGGCCGGCTGGCCCCCATGTCTACGAGCAGGATAAGCCGGGGACGGTCAAGGTCACTGCAGTGGCACAGCCAGGGTTCAAGCTCGCTCCGAACGCTCGTACCGAGTGGACCTTCAATCTGAGCGGCGAGGTAAAAGACTGCTCAGATTCTTCCGAAGACCCTAAGCCACCAGCTGTCGAAGGGCGTCACTTTGATGCCATCGGTCACGAGTTTGCAGTTAAAGCTGACCCAGTAGATCCGAAGAACCCCAATGCCTTTACGGCTAAGGTGACTGAGGAATCTCACATGAAGTACGCAACCGTGCGTATCGAGACTGACGCGAGCTTCTTGGATCCGCAGAAGTACAACCTCACTCTGGACCAGATTGAGCCTGGTGTGACATTGCAGAAGCGCAACGTCAATATTGGCAACGGCTTCATCACTATGGACGTCGTGCCGGTGAAGGATGGCAAGCCGGTCGACTCTGCCGTTGTGCCGAAGGATGCGGTTTTCACCTTCACAAATAATCTCTCGCAGAACAAGAATTTGAAGGTCACTCTTGATGTCTACGGAGAGAAAAAGGACGAGCAAAAACCACCAGAGATTATCTCGCCACCAGATGGAGCTAAGTGGGTCCATGGGCGAGTCCCTAACCCGCCGATGCCACAGCGTTGTGGTCTGCGCGTTGCCGTAGTGGCTGACCTTTCGACATCGCTTAATTTCGCTGATTCAAATGGTTTCACTGAATCGAAGCGTGCAGCAAACGCTTTGATTGATTCGCTGGCCGGAACACCCGCCGAGCTCGGTATCTACAACTTTGCTACTCGAGCTCCACAGGCGGGAGCTGGATCAACGTATGGTCAGAATCCTCCGTATATCTCGCTGCAGTCCGATCAAGGCGTTTCCCGTGCGAAGAACATTGTCTCCAACTGGAACGGTAGTGGCGCTACTAACTGGGAAGCCGGTCTGAAGCAGGTCGCGGCCGGAAATTATGACGTGGTGTACTTCATCACTGACGGCATGCCGACTCTTTCTTCTTCCTTTGATCGGCCGAAGAACGCTGGTGGTTTTGTTCAGGCATCTGCCCTCAACGATGCAATCAAGGCGTCGAATGAGCTCAAGGCAGCTGGAACCCGAGTTGTCCCTATCATGGTGGATTTGACACTTGGTGGTGAGAAAAGAGCTCGATTCACAGTCACAGAGGATTATGTCCTTAAGGATGTTCGTGAATGGCAAAGACGCGATGATCCGCAGGAACCCGGCTTGTATTACCGAATTTGGAAATCACCCGATAAGGCGAGGTACATCGGCTCTAAAGATGACACTGCCAACTTCAAATGGGCCGTTGAAGGAGGTCAAGTAGATATTCTGGAGAAAAAGCCGGAGAAATATTCTGCTGACTATGTCAAGAGCGATATGGCCAAGTGGACCTACGGAACCCGTTCTGTAAAGACTATGGGTGAGGATATCTCCGGTACCGGAGACACCATCCGAGTTGAGCAGTACTCACAGCTAGCCGCGCAGATGAAGCAAATTGGTGAAGAACTTGCTTCTCGCTGTAATGGCGTAGTGAAGGTCAAGAAGAGGATTGTCGATGAAAACGGCAAGGTTCTCGAAGACGGCGCCCCAGGTTGGGAGTTCACCCTGTCCGCAAATAACAATGTCATCGGTTCTGGTAATGGCCCGTTGGTTCACCAATCGATGAAGGTGACCTCCGGATCCGAATCCGATAAGGGTACGGCATCGTGGAACATTGAAAGCGAGCGTGAGCAGTCGCTGGTTCTGACCGAAACGCAGAAGCAGGGTTACACCCTGTTCCGTCGCGGGGACACTTTGGATTCCACCGGTGACTTCAACGCTGTGTGTACTCAAACCCGCGACGGGAAAACCTCACCTCTCAAGGTGGAAAATGTGGGCGAGTTCGGTTTCCGCGTAAAGATGTCGGAATCCAATAAGGTCCTGTCTTCCGTCTCCTGTGTCGTCGATAACTACGAAGCGCCGGACACCAAGCCGGGCAAGCTGACCTTGGAAAAGGCGGAGTATGTCGATGGCGAGGGAGTCAAGGTTCTACCGGGACTCGGCGGTGCGACCTTCGATATCTATCCTTCGGCTGGTGGTCAGCCGGATTTCAGTGGAGGACCGGTCTACACCATCACGCCTGATCAGAAGTCGATTGAAATCACTGAAACTGGCACTTTCTACCTTGTAGAAACGATGGCACCGGCAGGCCTCAGCCTGCTGCCAGAGCCGGTAGCTTTTGAAATTTCAATTGACCAAGAGACTAAGGAGTACACCGTCTCGGTGGTAGGTGGCAGTAGCCCGCTTATCAAGGCCGAAGGCTCCGGTGAACTCATGATCATGCAGGTGACCGACACCAGGACAGGTAAGCTGCCAAAGACCGGTGGAAACGGAGTTCTTCTCTGGACACTGTTTGGTTCGGTAATCGCAGCCTGCGGTTGGTTCTGGGCTCGGCGACAGCAGTCCTAATAACAAGGAATGGGTTCTGTGCAGGCGACTGCACAGAACCCATTGGGCTGTAAAAAGACGTAGGCTCGTTTCCCTCCCATCAGGAAGCCCTGGTAGATAAAGCCCTCTTACCAGGGGGAATTAGCGGTGATATAGGAACCAAGCTGCTGTCCGTTCCCATCGATGATGTTCCAGGTAGTCGATACAACACCGACAGCGCCTTTATCCGGTACCCACACTGGCCCTCCGGAATCGCCGCGTTGAGCGTGTACGTTTTGAACCTGTAGAGCATTGTCGTCGGTTTTGTATGCATCTCGATCAGCAGCTAAACCGCAGGAAACTTTCCCCGTGGTGTTTCCGTAGATGCAGACAGTCTCGCCTGTTTGAACATCTGTGGGGGATAGCATTGAGTCGCCCGAATACGAATTCTCACCTGCAGTAGCGGGGTCGTCAAGCGAGACAACTCCAATATCGTTCCCCGTATCTAGTGAATGGTCATATGTGGGAGACGGTTGGAAAACTCCAATTTTCTGAAAGGTCCCATCCGTCACTGTGTCTCCCTCTTGTCCACAATGACCTGCTGTGTAGATTTGCGAATTGGTCTTGTCGACATAGCCAGCCGTACAGACACTAGCTTGTGGTCCATTAGCGTGAATGATGACAACCGGATCGCCTTGATTAATGGTGGCGGCGTAGGCCGGTAGTCCGGTTGTAGCGGTGATAACGGCAGTGACAGTGAAAATCCATGAAGGTCTATTCATGGGGAAATCTGCTCCTCAGTGAGTTGGTCGGTGGTGGCCCAAAACAAAGCTAATCTCGTCGGAAAAGATGGAACGTATGCGACCGGGCAGTTCATATACCCGTTTCGTATCGCGAATATAAGGAAATGTATAAAACTATCAGTTAAGGCAGAACCTACGCTCAACTTGGAAATCATGCTCGATAGCGTGACAAAATGGGGTAGAAGAAAGGTCAACGACCATCGGGGGAGCGGGCCTGAACAGCAGCCGAGTCGCCGCTGGCACTGTCGCCGTCGTCAAGCGCGGCAAGCAAATCGCGGCGCGCACGGGTTCTGACCGTGGTCGGCATTAACATTCCGCTGAAACGTGGAATCTCGCTGTAAGCTGCCACTCGTTATACAAAGTTGTCGAATTTGTTAGCAAACGGCTGGCACGTGGGGGTTCGTTCGTGATGTCAGAACGGGAAATGAGAGGTCATATCCTGCCGCCAAGCAGGGATAATCTAGAAATTTCAGAGCTCTCCGTGATGCCGGGGAAGAAAAGCACATCAAGTCTGTAATCCAGTTCTCTAAGAGACTTTCATAACGAAATCCCTGCTGGAGGGGCACTCACGCAGTCATGTACTCCTAGCCGCCCTGCAGGTTGCCTGTTGCGGCTATAGCATCGGCATTGTCCAGACATTTCGTCTACAACACTGAGAACAGGAACGGCACATCATGGCTGACAACGCAAAGAACACTGCTAAGAACACCCCGGCAACTCAGGCTGGCTCGGACTCCGCGAATAAGGGAACCGGCCACGGCCACACTTCTATCGACGACAGCGTCGTCTCCAAGATTGCGGGCATCGCTACCCGCGAGGTCTCCGGTGTCTATGACCTTGGTGGTGGCATGGATCGCTTCGCTGGCTCCGTCCGTGAGTTTGTCTCCGGCGGCAGCGCCAACGTGTCCCAGGGAATTGCCGTTGAGGTCGGCGAGCGCCAGGCTGCAGTCGACGTCACCATCATTGCCGAGTACGGTGTTGCCATCCACGAGCTGGCAGAGGCTATCCGCCAGAACGTCATTAGCTCCGTTGAGCGTATGACCGGCCTCGAGGTCACTGAAGTCAATGTTGATGTTTCCGATGTTCACACCGACTACCAGACCCCGCAGGAGCGCGAAGAAGAGGCCGCTAAGCAGCGCGAAGAGCAGCGCAAGGCCATCGCGGCTGCTAACGAGCCCAAGGAGCAGCCACGCGTTCAGTAGTTAACAACTATTGCGCGTCGAGGCCGGGCAGAATGGGCAGTTAAGCCCGCATAAAGGGGAATTTCATGTTCGATAATTACACAAAGACCTTCGCGACGATTGCCGTTGTCCTGTGCTTCGCCGCAATGATTGGTGGTTTCACGGGCTTTCTTGCGGTTATTGCCTTCGGAGGTCTGGCCGGTGCAGCCGGTGCGGTACTCGATGGCAAAATCGATGCGCCCGAACTCAACCGTAAGTTCAACCGAGGAGGCCGCCGACGGTGACTATCCACGTTCCAGCAACGCGTGGCACCACCGTCGTAAGCGAAAAGGCAATCCGCCGCATCGTAGAGATGGCCGTGCGCGCGGTTCCCGGCACCCTCGACCAATCCCGTGTGCTAGGGCGCGACTATCCAATTGTCTCTATCGATAGTGAGATTGCCCCTAGCTCTGCCACTACAAACGTCGTTAGTGCAGTTCGAGTCACAGTTCGCGCCGTTGCATCATGGCCGGCGCCGACAGCGGAAATTGCGGTGCGCATTCGTTCCAGCGTTGCCACCTGGCTCGCTGATATGGCCGGTCTTGAAAATGTCACCGTCGATGTTGACATCGACAGCGTCGAACCCGGGCACGTGCGTGTCACCCGACAGGACTTAGCGTACTTTTCAGATCACCCGCAGTTGACAGCTGTCCGGGTTAACCAGCAGGTAGTGACCGCCCCGCAGGTGCGGCGGGTCCCAGAAGTGCGGTCCATCGCCGTGCCGCCGCCGCAGCCAGTGCGCAGTATTTCAGTACCGCAGCCACAGTCAGTGCGTAGCATTCAGCCGGTGACACCGCAGCTGGTACGCAGCGTTACTCCGCCGCGTCCAGAACGAGTACGCAGTGTCCCAGCACCTGCTCCACAACCGATGCGCTTCATCACGCCGCCGAAGCCGCAACCAGCTGTGGCTATTAAGGCACCAAAGCCGCAACCGGCCCGTCGCGTTGTTGCGCCACCGCCGTTACCAGTGGCCCGTACCTCGGCGCCGAAGCCGGTACAGGTGCGTCGCACACCAACTCCACGGCCAATACAACTGCGAAAAGTCGCAGCACCAAAGCCGACGTCCTTGGTGCAGGTGAGTGTCCCCCGGCAACCAAAGCTGCGTCCGGTACGAGTGCCGTCGCCACGCACAATTAACGTTAAGACGCCACGACCAGCGCTACTACGGCCGGTTAAAGTGCCGCGTCCAACCCGGTTGAAACAGGTTCGCGCACCACGACAGGAGCAGCTGCGCCCGGTATCCGTGCCACAACCACGTACCGTGGTGGTAAGCACGCCAGAGCCGCGCCCACTGAAAAAGATTGAGGTGACACCCTATGACGCCGACTGAGAGGTCATCGGCCGCGGTGGTCTCGGACGAGTTAGTCGAAACTCGCCAGGGACGTGACCCGCGTCAATCACCAAAGGTCCGCGGGCTGGGAGTTTTTGCCGGTCTGTTGATGATTGCAGCGGCCATAGTCGCAGGTAGAGAAGCAATCATTAGCGCCAATAGCTCAGGTGACACCTCATGGTTACAACCGGTATTCGACTGGTTCAGCAACCCACAGGGCTCAGCCGCGTCATGGGTGTTGCTCCTCGTCGGAATCCTCGCTGCAATCTATGGGCTGGGACAGCTCATCGCGGTGTTTCTTCCCGCCCCGCGCCGGTATGTACGCGTCGATGACGATGGCAACCTGCCAGTGTGGATGCATGAGTCTGACTACCAAGAAATCCAGAATGGCACGGCACTTGCTTCCGGAACTCACGGTGGATACGAAGGTGATGACAAGTGAAAACATCAGTAAGCGTATTCGACCGAATTGTGTTGTTCCTCTTCTCAGCGCTGTTACTACTGGTAGCAACATGGGCGATTGCTAGCTACTTCGATGTCGCTCCTGCACAGTGGCTTCATGACACCGGGCGGATGGAATCCTGGGGAAAAATACCTGAGCAAAGCTGGTATGTTCCCGTCCTCGGTGTAATTACAGCGATTCTAGCGGTGGTCGGCTGCAGCTTGGTGGTCGCTAATCTGCGATCACACCGGTTCAGCACGGTTTCCGCATCCGAATCACAGGAAAAGTTAGGAGAGATTTCGCTGCCGGTCGCCGATGTTGCCGATGCGGTGTGCACCGATCTAGAGCGCAACGCCCACATCAACCAGGCGGATTCACGGGTCTACCGGGATAATGGAATCCCGACGTTAGAAGTGACTGTGGCGATGCCGCCGCAGGCGAGCCTCCCCGCCGTTGTAGCTGCCCTGAAAAACGCGGAGCGTGAAATGCGTGATGCCCTCGGCCATGCGGATATCGCCTCGACCTACAAAATCGAACTGGACCGTTAGTTAGCCTCGCGGGAGAGACAACCTACAACGGCTAGCTACGTCCTCTGGCTGGAACGGGCCTAAACAGCTGTAGAGTCGCCGTTGACACTGTCGCCGTCGCCAAGTGCGGCAACCAAATCGCGGCGCGCACGGGCGACGCGTGAGCGAATAGTGCCCACGCGACAACCTGCGATTTCCGCGGCCTCCGCGTAGGAGTAACCCAGCACCTGCGTCAGAATGAGTGCCTCGCGGCGTTCTTCCGGCAGCTGCTCCAGCAGCACGCGGGCGTCGGCGAGCTCTGACCACGACTCGCCAGTCGTAAACTGCTCGGCAGCGTTTTCCACTTCCACCGCAGACTTCTTCGGGCGCGCCGAATCATGGCGGACCGAATCCACCCACACGCGCCGGGCCAGCGACAACAGCCAGGTGCGGGCAGAAGAACGCGCCGCAAAACGGGGAAGTGCCCCCATGACACGCAGATACGTCTCCTGCGTTAAATCATCCGCAGCATCAACGCCGCCCAGATGTGCGACCAAACGCCACACGTCCTTCTGCGTCAGCCGCACGAACTCCGTCAGCGCAGCCTGATCACCGCGACCGGCTTTCAGCGCCAGCTGCGTGATGTATTCGTCATTAGAGACGAGGCGTGCGGGAGTCATGGCAATAGCTTAGCAACTTAAAACCTAAAGATAATTCGCCTGGCTGCACGTGGCCTCACCTGCAAAAAGCAGGCGGCGACGCAGCCAGGCGAACTAGGGGCTGAAGTGTTAGAAGCGGATGGCGTCGATGGGCTTGACGCGGACTGCGATGGTGGCCGGGATAATACCCGCCAGCGCGCCCACGAATGTCGCGACCAACACGCCGATTACCGCGGCCGTGACGGGGTAGGCCACGGCACCGGTCTCCAGCGGCAACGCCAGCATCTTATCCAGCGGCAGCTGCTTGACCGTGATGATCGAGGCAATCACGCCAACTACGCCCGCCACCGTCGTGGCGACAATCGACTCCAGGAACACAGAGATAAAGATCCTGCCTGCCGACGCGCCCATTGCGCGACGAATACCAATCTCACGGACGCGGTGACCAATGGTGACAATCGAGACCGTGAGCAGCCCCAACGCGCCAAGCGCAATCACAATGCCGCCGATAATGCCCAGCGCAGTGGTGATGGTGTTATTCATCTCCTGGGAAATCTCCGTGTCCTTCTCCGACAGGGAGGTATTCACCTTCCAGCTGGGGCCGAGCTCCGCCTGGAAAATATTGTGCAGCGCCTTCTGGTTCTCCTTCGCGGACTCTTCAGGCGTTGCGACGAGCAGTTGCGGCTCACCCACCGGACCCTCGTAGCCGGCATTGAGGAAGGAATCGTAGTGCGTGACAATGCTCGGGGCATCCCACGATCCGAGGGACTTATACACTCCCACCACGGTGAAGGTGGTGTTACCCGTTTCCTTCAACCTGAAGGTTGGATGGTCGGCTAGTGCTGGGTTGCCCAGACTTTCGTAGAACTGGTCGTTGACCACGACGGGGTTCATCAAGCGCTGGCCATCGGCATCTTCCAAGCGGCGTCCCTGCACGATGGTGCGGGCGTAGATATCGAACCAGCCCGGGTCAGCGGCAATCAGCTCGGGAGTACCTGGCGAAAAACACTCGTAATCATCCGGAGCGCAGTCATCCATATTGTGCTCGGGTGTCGCTGGCTGCATGCGAACCCGCGACCACAAGTTGGCGTGAGTGGTCTCCACTAGGCGGTGAGCGGCAGTGGAAAAAGCGTCGTTGATAGACCCGTCTGGGTTGATGACGCTCAAATCGTCCGGGCCGTTTCCACCGGTGCCCTCGCCGCCGAAGTCGCCAAAGCTATCGGCCATCGTGCCGTCGCTGAAATCGCCGCCGAAGCCGCCATCGCCGAAGTTGCCACCATCTTCAGAATCGGAACTACCCGCTCCGGCAGTCAACGTAACCGTGCCGGCGATACCCGTACTCTGTGCGGTGACCGCATCCTGAGAGCTGGTGAGAATATTGCCAAGTGCAATCACTGTGGTCATCGCCCACACTGCGGCAGCCACACTGACCAGCGACAGCATGATGCGGCCACGGTTAATGCGCAGCTCATGCCACGCCTCCAGCAGAGCGCCGAGATAAGGCGTTGCTGCATAGAGGAAGGAAGGCCGTGACTTCGACTCTGTTTCTTTATTCGTCGTCATCAGCAACCTCCTCGGAGCCGTGCATGGCGTTGGCAGCAGATAGCAGGACGGAGTCGGCGTGCAACTGACCGTCGCGAAGCTCAAGCACACGATCGCCGCGCTCGGCGACCTCTAAATCGTGTGTGATCAGAATCAATGCGGCGTTGTTTTCCGCCGCGACTTCTTCGAGCAGATCCATAACGATCTTGCCGGTGTCGACATCGAGCGCACCAGTGGGCTCATCGGCAAGAATGAGTTGCGGTTGGCGTACGAGCGCGCGGGCGATAGCCACACGCTGCTGTTCACCACCGGAAAGCTGCGAAGGCGTGGCCTCTAGGCGGTCCCCCAGGCCGACGCGCTCCAGCATCGCAGCGGCGAGCTCAGTGCGATTCCAGAACTTCTCACCTCGGTCGTACATCAGCGGAACCTCGACGTTTTCCAGCGTGGTGCGGGAGGGGAAGAGGTTGAACTGCTGGAAGACGAATCCCAAATTATCGCCCCGGAGCGCAGCGCGTTTCCTGTCCGACAAGGTGGAAATATCGGTGCCGTTGAACGTGTACGTGCCAGAATCCGGCAAATCGAGCATGCCAATGATGTTCAGCAGCGTTGACTTACCCGAACCGGACTGGCCGACAATGCTGAGGTGCTCACCACGTGGCACTTCGAGGTCGATGCCTTTCAAAATAGGCAGCTCCTCGCCGTTGGGCAGCGTCACTGTTCGAGTGACTGCGGTCAAACTAAGCATGGCGCGGGCCTACTTTTCAGAGCCAGCGTCATCGCCGGACTCATCGAAGCCAGTGTCACTGCCATCACCAGCGCCGGTGCCAGTGCCGTCGCCGCTGCCGTCGCCAGCGAACTCGTTCTTGTAGGAAGGCACGTACTCCAAAACCTGCTGGCCTTCCTTCAGACCACGCTTGATTTCAATGAAAGTGCCATCATTGGCGCCCAGTTCGACCTTGATCTTGGTGGGCTTGCCGCCATCCTTAGCCGGCGCGTAGACAACACCTTCGCGGAAGCGTCCCTCCACGGCGGTCACTGGCAGTGCTGGAACCTCCGAGGTCGTGCCGCTGCCAAGAATCAGCGTTGCGGGAACACCTTCGTAGACGGTCTGATCTGCGGGAATATCGCAGCGCAGCTGTGGGCCGCCCGAGGAATTACCGGCAGCGGCGGCACCCATGCCAGCGCCGTCTCCGGCACCAGCGCCAGCGCCTTGCGAGCCCGCGCCACTTCCCGTGACCGTCTTCACCGAATCACACAAAAACGGTGCCGGGCCATCGGTGATAGCGAGGCGGCCATTGTTAATCGAGTCTCCCAGCGTGTACAGCTGGCTCGGCTTGATAGGTGCTACGGCGTGGAAGCTATTCGGCGAAATGGTGCCAATTTCCTGGCCAATCTCGACCGTCTGGCCAATGACGATATCCCACTGCACAGTGCCAGAAGCCTTAGCGGTGATGTTGCCCCAAGTCACGGTAGTTTCGGGTGCGGCGGCTGCGGCGCTTTCATCATCGGAATCCGCGCCGCCGGAGGTGCTGGCAGTCTCGGACACCGAGGTCTTCTTCACTTGGAGCAGGTTTTGCCCCTCTACGGCGTTGCCACCGCTGTTGACAAAGGCGTCAGTGATTTCACCAGACGCGTTGGCGCGGATCACCGTGGGCTCATCCGGGACGATGGTGGCAGACAGCTTCTGCGTGTTATTGATCCGCTGAGGGGATAGCTCCGTGGTGGGCTGGGAGAAATCACCGGTTGCTTGCGCATAGTCCTCGTCGTTAGCGGGGAAGAATGCGATCTTGAGAAGCGCAACGGTCGCCAGCAACGCCAGCGTGTACTTGAAGACTATGAGCGCTTTTGCGCCCCTCCCTTGTTTTTTCATGTCTGCAGAAGTATCCGATCAAAATCCAAATTGACAGCGTGGTACGCGAAAAATCCTACCCTCAACGCCTGCGGGCAGTGGTAGTGCTGGCTATACCTTTTATTCACTGCTGATAGGTATTGCATGAAAGCGCGGTAAGTGCTTTTCGACGGTCATTGTGTGTGGTTTTCGCGGAGGGAATTTTGCCCTTTTTAGGGCCGAGTGTTTGCGGCTGATACAGCGAACCTAATCGGACTAATAATTAAGGCCACATATCAATCGCGGGAGACTAATAGGAAAAATATGAAACTTCGTGTAGGGTGGAAAACGTCAGGGCATGTTGTGACTGCCATCTAGCCCCTGTCTTTAGGAGGAAATCCCCATGTCCAATCTCTATGAAGGTTCCAATGGTCCGACCACTCGCCTCAACGGTGCGCCGGTTCCTACAGAGCAGCACTCGCTAACCAATGGCCCACAGGGAGGTATTAACCTCCACGACATCCACCTGCTGGAAAAGCTCGCGCACTTCAACCGTGAGCGCATTCCGGAGCGCGTTGTTCACGCTAAGGGTGCAGGTGCTTTCGGTGAACTGACCATCACCGAGGATGTCTCCAAGTACACCAAGGCTGCAGTATTCCAGCCGAACACGGTCACGCCGATGCTGGCGCGATTCTCCACTGTCGCAGGTGAGCAGGGCTCCCCGGATGGCTGGCGTGACGTGCGCGGCTTTGCACTGAAGTTCTACACCGAAGAGGGCAACCTCGATATCGTGGGCAACAACACGCCAGTGTTCTTCATCCGCGATGGCATTAAGTTCCCGGACTTCATCCACTCTCAGAAGCGCCTGCCGGACACAGGTTTGCGCGACGCCAATATGCAGTGGGATTTCTGGACTGCCTCTCCGGAGTCCGCTCACCAGGTCACTTACTTGATGGGTGACCGCGGTATTCCGAAGGACTTCCGTCATATGGATGGCTTCGGTTCTCACACCTATCAGTGGATTAACGCTGAAGGGGAGCGTTTTTGGGTTAAGTACCACTTTAAGACTCGCCAGGGCTGGGAGTTCCTGACGGATGATGAAGCCGCCGAGCTGGTTGGCGAAAACACCGACCACGCTCGCCAGGATCTCTTCGAGGCGATTGAGCGCGGCGACTACCCAACCTGGGACGTCAAGGTGCAGATCATGCCTTACGACGAGGCCGCCAGCTACAAGGTGAACCCGTTCGACCTGACCAAGACCTGGTCTCAGAAGGACTACCCGCTGATTCCGGTCGGCCACTTCACTCTGAACCGCAATCCGGGCAACTTCTTTGCTGAGGTTGAGCAGGCCGCTTTCGCACCGTCGAATACGGTCCCGGGTGTCGGCTTCTCGCCGGACAAGATGCTGCTGGCGCGTGTGTTCTCCTACGCTGATGCGCACCGCTACCGCCTTGGCGTCAACAGCGATCAGCTGCCGGTGAACCAGTCTCGCTGCCCAGTGAATTCCTTCTCGCAGGATGGTGCGGCCACGTACTACTACTCGGATCCGAAGCTGCCGGTTCACGGCTCCAACGCCACCGCTCGCGGCCCGGAGGCCGATACTGAGGCTGCGGCTAAGGCCGCTGGTTGCCCAGTGCGCTCCGGTCACGCCGGCCAGGTCGATGCTGGTGCCTTTGGTCAGTGGGAGAGCGTGGGCGAAGAGTTCTACGCTGGCGCCTACGTGCAGCACCCTGAGGATGATGACTTCTCGCAGCCAGGCGACCTTGTTCGCAACGTGATGGACGATGCCGAGCGCGATCGCTTGGCAAACAACATCGTCGGTGCCATGCAGGGTGTTTCCCCAGAGGTGGAGCAGCGTGTCTACCAGTACTGGACCAACGTTGATTCCTGGCTCGGTGCCGAGGTGGAAAAGCGCTTTAAGGCAACGAAGTAAAGCAACCGCGTAGGGCTGTGCAGTAAAACCGCAGAGTAGAGCTGCACAGTCACGCGGTAGATCAAAGTAAATAGAAAAGCGTTAGCCCTGCAAATGGTTGAACCATCTGCAGGGCTAACGCTTTATTTAAAACTTCTGTCTGTGCATGACAGCCACGGCTTTGTGGTTGCCTGCACGCCGGCCCGGTTTGGGCGGCTAAGGAACAACCCTAAGTGTGAGCTGTTTTAGGCACCGATGCCCGGCAGGCTCGGGGAGCCGTTGAAAAGCGACTTCGGAGCAGCTGCAGCCTCGTCGGCTTCTTCGGCGGACTCGGACACCTCTCGACCCTGTTCGGCAGCGTCGGAGACACTATCAGCCTCAACGCCGGAGACGTGGGTGGAGTTGTCGTTGTGGGTGGACTGATCGTTCGTGATGTTGATGTCCATGAAGTCGCGGCCGAACGGAGCGTTCCAGTCACCGGTTTCCAGGAGGGTCAGGTCACCATCGATGGTCGGGTTAATCTCGAAGGTGACGTTGACGGTCGGGCCGGAAGGCATTGCTTCCAGAACCTCAACGATAGGAGTGACGTCCATTTTTGGTGTTCCTTTTAGACAGTAACGAAATGAAGAATATCGGTTTTAACTGAACAATAAACCGCAGTCTTTTTTAGAGACTGGCGGTTTATTGTGTCAAGGATTGGCGGAGCTATTGTCCTGCCATGAAGCCCAGGAGCTTACTTGGCGCCGATGCCAGAGATGCTCGGGTTCAGGAAGTCGAACTTACGCTGGTCGGACTTGTCGACGGTGGTCTCCGGGTTCAGGAAGTCGGAAACCTCGACGTCGTGGGAGTCGTGGGTGGAGTGGTCGTCGGTGACGGAGATGTCCAGGAAGTCGTTACCGAACGGCAGGTTCAGGTCGCCACCGACGTTAGCGAAGTTGACGTCGTTGCCAGCCAGCTGCTCGAAAGCCGGCAGCGGGCTCTCGACGGTGACGGCCGGAAGGGCTTCGAGGATGGTTGCGATATCTTCTGCGGAGCAGGACATGAGAAAATCCTTAGGTTCTCGGGGGTAAAGATTTTGAGTCGCTCTTGGCTGACTCACAGAAATTAAGTTAACCGATGGGGCAAGGGGCTGCAATGAAAAAATAAGTGCCTCGATCCGCTTTCGGTCGGTTGCGTCCCTCAAAGCTCGCTCAAATTCGCCTAAAAACATTGGAAAGAGGGCGGTTTTGTGGTGTCTGTGACGACTCCGGCCTCTGCCTGAATATCGGATGACAAAAGCGTTGTTTTCTTAAAATTTACCGGGATTGCATTGATTGTTTTGTTCTTGGTGTCACAAAGGTGCAGGCAAACGGCAAATTCATCACAAATGATAACTAAGGGTTCCCTAAGTAAGGGAAACCAAAGTTTAGTAAATGGCAAAAACTGCCACTCAATTTAGGGGCATAAGCGGGGTTAACGAGCGGGCCATAGCCCATGAGAGGTACATCACATTGTGGGAGGCCAAAAGTGTGGGGAAATATACCCCCTTTTGGGTAGGCCGGGTGGCCTAAAGGGGGTGTCGGAGCGCGCTGAGGGGTCGCTGTGAAACTGGCCGCTAACGGTGTGTTCAGGACGTTTCCCGCGCCGCTAGCTACCGCTCCGGGACGTAGTCCTCAGCGGAGCCGTCACGGGCACCCAGCACCGCGCGTCCAAGTACTTCGGAGGCGACGGTAGCGACGACCAGGACAGCAACAATGGCCAGAATGGCGGTGAGGGTTTTGCCCCACGTCAGATCGCCCTGGTCGGCCTCTAAGACCAAGTTGGCAATCACCAGCGCGGGGATGCCCACCATGATTCCGGCGGAAAGTTGGTTCAACCGGCTCAGGGCATCTTTAGAGCGCCACATGGCCACGCCCGCCAGGAGCAGGTACAGAGATCCGCCAATGACCAGCACGGCAAACAAGATAGTTACAAGGATTGAAGCGATACTCATAGTGCGATTCGTCCTTAATCGGTCTTAGCGGCGGCCACGGGAAATAACTCGGGCCAGGCCCACGGTCGACAAAATGCCAAGCAAGCCCGCCAGCATTGCAATATCGAAAGTAATGGCTGTAGTCCGCAGCATGGCAGTTGTGAGGAACACTCCCACCATGGGGTAGAAGGCGGCGTCGGAAAGCACTGCGCGTGAGACATTGCCCTTGACCCGGAAGATCAGCACCACGCCCACAAGCAGCGCCACTGAACACAGAGCAATGCCAATGCCGCTAATTACCTGTACTGCGGTGGGATCGATCAATGTGTCATTCATGAGCGTGCTCCTTTGTCTTCGCCATTGGAGGCAATGCCATCCGGCAGTGGCAGACCATGGTCGACCTCAGCGGCAACACCGACGACGGCATCCGGGTCAATGAACTGGTCTGCGTTGTATTCCTCGAAGACAAATGCCTTCGGGCGGGGGACATCGCGGAGGCGGGGGACGAGGTGCTCCTCCATGTCGTAGAGGGAGTCGTACAGCGCGTCCAGGTCGGCACCGAAGATCGCGTGGATGATAAACAACCGTCCCGCATCGGTTTCACGGACGCCGCAGACCAGCGTGCCCGGGGTCATGGTGATGGACTCGGCAAAGAGAGTGACCTCAAGGTCAGACTTCACACGCAGCGGCAGTCCAATGAGCACCGGCTGCTGCTTCTGGTTCGGGCGCAGAGTATCGAGCACCACGTCCGTCGCAGCTACAACAACCTGCCAGACCAGCCAGAGGGAATAGCGGATAACGTGTAGAAACTTCATCAGTAAATACCTCCGATGGCGTTTTCAACTCCGCCGAGTGTGGCCTCGCGGTAGCCATCAATATTCAGCAGCGCATCGGCCGCGCCGGTGGTCGCCCAAGTGACGGCGCCGACCGCGACGAACATGGCCACGGAAACAATTGCCAGCATGGCGGACGGCGCAACCAGCGTTCCCGGAACACGAACCGAATCATCCACGCCCTGCATGGGTCGGCCCCAGAAGACCGCGCGCCACAGGCGAATCATGGCCAGCAGCGAGCCCAGTGAGGCAACGATGATTGCGGTGATCGCAACAATCGAGCGAGCATCGCCAGTGGCGGCAGAGGCAAAGACAATGCCCACCTTGCCCCACACGCCGGAAAACGGTGGGAAGCCCACAATGGAGAAGCTCATTGCCGCCATCACCCAGGCAACCGCTTGGTCGCGGCGAGCAAGCCCCGAAAGCCTAGAGAGCGTACCCGTACCGTAGGTCTCTTCCACCGCGCCGGAGCCCAGAATGAGGGCGCCGACAGTCACCATGTGGTGGATTGCGTAGAAAATACCCGCAGCCAGGGCAGCCTTGGCGCTGCCCCCGTCGTTAGCGTCCGTGAACGCCAACACGATCAGAATGAACGGCATACCCGTGACCATCTGGTAGGCCAGCACCTCACGCATGGTGTTCTCCGCGAGACCAGCAAACGCGCCGACCAGCATCGAGATCGCCATGATGATAATGATCGGCCAGTGCCAGGAGGGATTCATGCCCACAATCACGACGTAAATGCGGAAGAGCATGTACACCGCAACCTTCGTGTGCACCGCAGAGAACAGTGCCATCACCGCAGGGCTTGTCGACGGGTACGTCCTCGGCAGCCATGTGTGCGCCGGAACCAAACCAGCCTTCACACACAGCGCAATGATGACAATGCCCAGCGCGACCACACCCGTGCCGCCGGGGCCGCCCTCGCTGGCCATGTCGGCCAGCATTGCGATGTTCACATTGCCCGCCGAGCCGTAAATCAGCGCGACACCAATCAGCAGCACCGTGGAGGTCAAGAGGTTGACCAGCACGAAGTTACGGCCAGCAGCCAGGCGGTGCCAGGTACCGGTTACCGCGATCAGGCCATAGGACGGCAGCAGCATGACCTCCATGAACACGAAGAAGTTGAACAAATCGGCAGTCAGGAAAGCACCCGACATACCGGACAACATCATCAGCGTCAGGGAGGGGAAGAACCGCGAAGTGTTTTCGCCCGCGACGTGGGCGAACCAGTTACCGATGGCAACCACAGCCGCGGCCACACCCAGCATCAGCATGGAGAACGTGTCCGCCAAGAAAGGAATCGAGATACCACCGGGGAACGCGCCCACACCGTGGCCGACCGGGCCGTTGTCAGCGACGTAGAACATCACCCAAAACGCAGCCAGCGACGACAGTGCCGGAACGGCGATGCCCATCGTCGCGCGCATCCACAGCTTCGGCAGAATGGCTGCGACCGCCGACAGAATCAGCGGCAGTGCCGCAAACAGCGGCAGTAGCGAAGACAGAGTTGAAGGGGACATTGCAGAGGTCATTGCAGAGGCTTCTACCATTTCTCGTCACCGCCGAATGTGGTCTCGCGCGGGAACTTATTCGGAGCCGAAGAGACCCCTGGGGTGCCGGTGACCGTGGAATCCGAGTCCGACGGAATGTGCTTACCCGCACGACGACCAGCCGTCGACAGCTGTCGCATAGCCTCGCGGTCCTCATGGATACGAGTGTCGTCATCGCGGCCCAAACCAGACAGAGCCAGCATGAACGCGGTGACGGCCATGGTAATCACGATGGCCGTCAGCACGAATGCCTGCGGCAGCGGGTCAGCCATCTGCTCGGCAGCGCCAGCGCCCGCAGTGGTCTCGTTGCCCAGCAGCGGTTCGCCGCGCCAGGCGCCGACACCCGTGGACAAAATAATCAGGTTGGCGGCATGGGAAATCAGAGTCATACCGATGATGGTGCGCAGCATGCCGCGCTGTAGCACCAGGTACGTGCCACCGCCTGCGAGGACGGCAGCCATGATGGCGATAATCACTTCTTGGCCTCCTCAACGGTGGCATGAGCTGGGGCGGGGGCTGGAGCGCTCTCCGCTTCTGAGGCGAACACGCCCATCTCCGGCGGCACCCGCAAGCTTGAGCGGTCTGAGTAGAGATCCTGCATCACATCGTCCGACCCGGTCACACCAGGACGGTTCGGGCCGCCCAGGAGATTCAGCGCGGTTGCCACAATGCCGATGACGGCCAGGTACACGCCGACGTCGAAAAGCAATGCCGTGGTGAGGTGCTGACCCAGGAACTCGCCGTACAGCGGTGCCAAGAACGACCCCTTGGCGAAACCGATGAAGCCCGTGCCGATAGCCGTGATGACACCCGCAGCGCTGAGCACTGCCGGGATCTTCTCGCCAAAGACCAGCTCGTCGCGGTCCTTGGACAGGTAAATCAGCATGACGGCAGCGGCGCCAATCAGCGCCGCGTTGAAGCCGCCGCCCGGAGCGGTACCGCCGCGGTAGAGAACCACAGCGGACAGGGCGAACAGAAGCGGAGCCAACCAGCGGACCAGCCAACGCATCATGATGGAGTTCAGAGCGGGCTCCGCAAGCGGGGAAGGCTGATCGAGCAGGTGCGGGAAGCGAGGCATAGACGTGACAACCGCCGCCATCGCGACACCCGCCATACCGAGAACCGCCAGCTCACCCATGGTATCGAAAGCACGGAACTCAACCAGGATCACGTTGACAATGTTGGTCTCGCCCGTGACCTTCTCAGTGTTATCGATGTACCACTGCGCGACCTCAGGCATCTGACGACGGCCAGTGAGGAACCACACCGCGCCGAACGTAGCCAAGCCCACGGCAACTGCCACAACCGCCGCCGAGGCACGGCGGTTCTTCGAGGTCTCAGAGAACGCACGCGGCTGGAAGCGCAGCACCAGCATCATCAGCACGACAGTCAGGATTTCCACCATGAACTGCGTCAATGCCACATCCGGTGCGCCCAGCAGGAGAATCTGCAGCGTGACACCAACACCGGTGACGCCGAGCAGCACAGCCGCCTGCAAACGGTTCTTCGCCCGAAGCGTGGCCCACACGCCAATCACGACAACAACCAGCGGAATCAGATCGGTCAGGTGATCGATGCCGTCGATCTTCGGCAGCACCGGAGCGCCCCCGACACCCGGAGCGATTGCAATAACCAGGGCGTACACCGCGAGCAAACCAAGCAGCGGCAACAGGTGACGCGATGGCTGATGCGAACGCGCCACCTTGCCCATCGCGCGCCCCACACGCTGCGAGACGCTCAGCGACGCGTTGATTGCCTCCACACCAGTGAACGGGAAGAGCTTGCGGTCTGCCATGACGGCGCCTACGCGGGCACGAGTGAAGATGAAGCCCACGCCGACAGCCAGCACAACCACAGAGATGATCAGCGGCACATTCACGCCGTGCCACAGGCTCAAGTGCGATTCCTGAGTCGTGCCAGCCGGAAGCTGACCGACCGTATCGGCCACGCGGTCCAGCGGGCGGTTCAAAATAGCGCCGGCAGCGAAGGCGGCTGGAAGGCTAAGCACGCCAGGGATGGCAGCCGGGAGCCACAGCGAAATTGGAGCCTCAGTGATGTGGTCCACGTTGCGCGGACCATCCACAAATGCACCGAACACCAAACGTGCCGAGTACGCGAAAGTACCAATCGCACCAATCGCCGCCACCGTCAGCAGAATGACGACACCGGTGTTGCTGAGCGGCGCACCTTCGAATGCGGTCAGCATGCCTTCCTTCGACATGAAGCCGAAGAACGGCGGAATTGCCGCCATCGATGCCGCACCGAAAATCATCGAGCCAAAGCTCCACGGCATCTGCTTCCACAGCGGACCGAGGCGACGAATATCGCGCGTGCCTGCCTGGTGATCAACCACACCAGCCATCATGAACAGCGAAGACTTAAACATCGCGTGCGCAATGGTGTGCACAACCGCAGCCATAATCGCGAACTTCGTGCCCACACCAATCGTGGCGACAATCCAACCCAACTGCGAGACCGTCGAGTACGCAATCAGCTTCTTCAGGTCAGTCTGCTGCAGCGCAAAGTAGGCCGTGGCAACAGCCGTCCACATACCCATGACGATCAGCAGCAACTGCCACACGCGCACGTCCGCGAAGACCGTGGAAAAACGCATCAGCAGGTAAACGCCTGCCTTGACGACGGCCGCAGCGTGCAAGAAAGCCGAGACGGGAGTTGCCGCCGCCATGGCCTCTGGAAGCCAGGCGTGGAAGGGGAACTGAGCTGCCTTCGTGAAAGCGCCCAGGGCCACCAGCGCGGCAATGAGGCTGCGCGCTGCCGGGTTGGCCTCCCACTCAGGCGAAGCCAAAACCTCGGTGAGATTCGTGGAACCGGTTAGCCACACCGCACCGCCGAGGGCGGCCAGAAGCAGCAGGCCACCGGTGAAGGTCAGCAGGAGTGTGCGCAACGAGCCCAGCTCGCCCGACGAGCCCGACCTCGCAATGAGCAGGAACGACGCCATCGAGACCAGTTCCCACCCGATGAAGAGGAGCATGATGTCGTCGGCAAGCACGAGGAGCAAAACCGCCAGCATGAACGCCGTCATCAGGACGTAGAAGCTCATCGCGGATTTCTTCGGCGGCAAATACGCGGTGGAGTAGATGAAGACTATCGAGCCCACCAACAGCGCCAAGAAGCTGAACACCATGGAGAGGGGATCGAGCTTCAGCGCAAACGCCGCGTTCAGTTCCGGGGACCAGACGCGGGACCAGGTGAAGGTGGTGCCGTCGAGAATATCGCCCGTTACACGCGAAAGCTGGACCACCGACGCGAGAAAAAACGCGACGATGGGCCAGCCTGCGTGACGACCAAGAAGCTTCACAAACAGCGGGGTCAGCGCCAGGGCAACCGCGACCAACAGCGAAACCGAAAGGAGGGTCAGGCTGTTGGCGGAAGTTTGGGCTGCTTGGGTGGCTTGAACTGCTTGAGCTGCTTGAGCTGCGAGCGTTGTTGCGTGCTCTGCGGAGCTGCTTGCTTGGGGGGTAATCGTTGCCGGGGCAGAAAGAACGGAATCTAAAGAATTCAATGTTGCCGATACGCCGCCGGACGCAAACTCAGAAGCCAATGTCTGGTCTGGTGGTGCGGTCGCCGACGGCGGACTGGCTGTAAAGGAGCTGGCTGATGCCAGAGCTGTTGCCAGGTGCGTCACTTGGGGGCTACTTTCACATTGCTGTTAAAAAGGTTCGTACTTCTACAGACTAACAGCCACGAAAATGCTCCACGCGGGGTGAAAGGGGCATTTGGGGGAGCGGGGAAAGGCTGTGCGGATGCAGTTTTCCTGGATCCAGTAGTGAATAAATAAATGAACGGGTGATGGGCGGCGGCGGTGGGCTGCTTCAAGTTAGTGACTGCGGTTATGGCAAAAATAGCCCTACCGGGTGCTGATTGTAGCTTGCGTTGTCAAGTTCGGGTTGAGGGGCTATTTCTGAAGTGCCTCCGGCAAAAGCTTGTTGAGTTCTTCTCTGGTGAATTACTTCAGTCCGTCCTCTTTTAAGGGTTTTTGGGCGGTACTGAAACTCTTATCATCGGTACGTTCCACATTGCAGTAGGCCTCAGCGGTCTCTGCTATCAGCACGTCACGACGCTTCCGGGCTTCGGCGATGTCGAGCTCTGGGAAATCTACCAGAAGGGACAAGTACTTTCGTATAAGGAGCCACAGTTGATCACCGGCTTTGCGGTGTCGTGCTGCCTTGGCTCCGATCTCGAGCCGGAAGCTGTACGAGTTGAGAACCAGCAGGAAGAAGGTGATAACCGCAGTGATGGAGGCTATCCAAATCTGCAGGGTAAAGAACACTCCTACCAGTCCAGCGGCTGAAAGCGCGGACAGCACAATCTGGGCCACTTTGATACGGTGTTCGGTCCGGGTGAGTCGTGTGCGTTGCTCTTCTTGTGCAGCGTGAGAGTAGACTACGCTCCCATATCCATTCTCAATTTGTGAGTAGAGCACGTCGCGTTCATGCTGCTGGGAATTTGTCAACGTAAATCAACCTCCACATCTGCGCTGGTTCTGGGTCGTCGCTATAAACGGCACGACGGCTGATGTCTGCGTAGAGCTCCGACTAGAAGTGTGTAGAAATAGTGATTTTGTGTCACGCCAGGTAACACATTCCACGCTTCGCGAATTTCCTGTTCTGTTTTCTATATGGTTTCCGACAACTCATAGATGTTGCGAGTGAGAACAGCGAATAGGGGGTTATTTCCAACGTGGTACGGGTACTTTACGGTCGCAGGATTATTCAGACGGTTTTTACGTTCTGCATTGACAGCACTGGCAGCGTCCAAGTTGGTCTTATGAAACAAGACACGCAGCGGCTTGTAGGTTCCCATCATCTTATTCCTAACGTTTTATCGACCATGTTTCGAAGTTGCAAAAGAACAAGATCTTTAGCAAATAGCACACATTCAACTAAGCCCTATTTACAAAACTTCCATTTTTGCAAATATGCCCAGATTTTGGGGCCCCAGAAAAACCGAGGTGAAGATTTTTGTGGGCGGCGTTGGAGATCGCTCGCATATGGCGACTCGCTCCCTCGTTATGTTTGTAATACGTCTTTCCAATGGTGAGGGCGCTGAGTGAGTCTGCGCAATCCTCTCTAACAACACAACACGACCCTTAGGTTAGACTTGCCTAAGTGGCTCTGGTAATGTTGGTATTATGGGCACAAATAAAAATGAACCCTGCCTTCCGCAAAATGACCGGTCAACTCATGTTGCGGCAGGCCATTGGGTGCTTGCACGGGCTGGCAAGCGAGTTTTACGCCCGGGCGGATTGAAACTAACGAATCGATTGTTGGTTGCGGCCGATCTATCTGGCAAGAAAGTGTTGGAATTCGCTCCGGGATTGGGACGTACGGCCATGCTCATGCTTGAGCAAGGAATCGCCTCCTACACGGGCGTGGATCAAGATCCAGATGCCGTCGCACGAGTGCAGGCCGTTGTTGGGCCGAGGGGCACAGTTGTAAATGCCAATGCGCAAGACACCGGCCTTGAGTCCGAATCAGTTCAGGTTGTGGTTGGTGAAGCGATGCTGACCATGCAAGGCGATAAAGGCAAGCGAGGGATCATCGCCGAAGCGTTCCGACTGCTTAAACCAGGCGGTTGCTATGCGATCCACGAACTTGGACTCACCCCTGACAGCATAGACGCGGCGCTTGCGGACCAGTTGCGACAGCGCCTAGCCCGCACGATTAGGGTTAATGCTCGCCCTCTTACTTGCAGTGAATGGTGCGGATTGTTAGAGCAGGCGGGTTTTTGTATCGAGTGGGTGGGGTATGAGCCGATGGCTTTGCTATCCCCACGTCGTAATCTAGCCGATGAAGGCATAGTCGGAGTTGCGCGAATTATGCGTAACGTTGCGCGTGATAAGGAGTTGCGTCGCCGTATATTGGATATGCGCGCAACGTTCAACGAATACCGCGACAGTTTAACCGGCATCGCTATCGTCGCGCGCAAACCCGCCGCTAACCTGGAAGCAAAGGAGAGCTGATTATGACTGAACTCAAACCATCATCAGCCGGCGCACTGGGGTTTATTGAAAACCTTGCGCAGCGCGTTGAGTATTGTCCGAACTCAACCACTTCTACAACGCTAATGCGCGCTGAAGGGGTGAACGTGGTGTTGTTCTCGTTCGACGAGGGAGAGGAACTATCCGAGCACACCGCCGCGATGCCAGTGATTGTTCAAGCCCTTGAAGGTGAAATCGAAATCAGCGGGGACGGTAAAACGGTGACGTTGCGTCCCGGTGGAATGGTGCATTTTCCTACGCGCCTACCACATGCGGTTAAAGCACTAACCAAAGCAAAAATGGTGCTTTACATGATGAGCCGACCACCGGCGAACTAAGTAATTGACGTCAATTCGCGCAGGAGCGGACCTGTTCTGCCCGCTCCTGCGCGTTGACTTTAAGCAGTATTCAAAAGGGTGTGGCCGACCAAGCTGCTTTAGTGCATGTTGCACACAATTGATGATGAAGTGATGCGGGCGAAAATGCGCAAACTCCGCGTATCTACATTTGCGGATATCTTCTACGAGATCGTCAGCGACGAAGCCTATGCCGACCCCTGCCAGAAGACATTTTCCTCGCAGCAGTCGACGAAGCCTATGCGCAACGCCAACAACGCAATATCGCCAAAGCAATCAGCCTAGCCAAGTTCCGCTACTCCAAACGCCAGCCTGGCTGAAATTACCAGGGCAGAAGAACGAGGTATCAACCTGCGGCAGTTGAAGAGAATCGCGGCAACGAACTGGCGGTAAAACCCAACCAACATTCATATCCTCGCCCCGACTGGGGCCGGCAAAACATATATTGCCTGTGCTCTTGGTGTTGCGGCCTGCCAAGCAGACTACTCGGTGGCCTACTACCGGCTAGATCAGCTCGTTGACATGTTGGCGGTCTTCTCACCGACTGACCAAACCTATCTCAATCTGATGCGCAAACTGATCAACATTGATGTCTTGACCTGGGCCGATCCTAAAAACCAGCCCGACCCATAGTTATTCTATGATCCCTAAAACCGCTTATCTGCATTCACCCCCATTAACGGTGAATCTTCAGATCAAAACTAGAAACAGTATATAAAAAGTATTATACATCTTAGGTGAGCCTTACCTTGCTTACTATTCAGGAATCGAGGTTTACTATGACCCAACAGTCCTCTACGTCCACACGGAGTACAAGCTCATCCAGTGGGTTGACGGCACGTTTAAACACCAGAGATCTCATCAACGCTGGCATCTTTGCTGCACTTTACTTTGTGATCACCTTTGTAAGCGGAATGATTGGATTCGCAGGACCACAATTCATGTTTATTGGATGGTTCATCGCGGCAATCGCAAACGGAATCGTGCTAGCGCTTTATGCCGCCCGCACGCCCAAAATGGGTGCTTTCACCCTCGTCGGTGGTATTAACGGACTAGCATTCATGCTCACCGGACACTACTTCTGGACCCTGCTGGGAAGCATAATTCTAGGGTTTATCGCGGATTTGATTATTACAAAAAGCCACCTCAGTATTGCCAAGTCCTTCCCTATTGCCTACGGCGTCTTCTGTGTCTGGATTTCTTTGCCTTTTATCCCGCTAATTCTGGATACGGACTCCTACTACGTCGATATCGCAGACCAAATGGGGCAAGAATATGCCGATGCTATGTCGGATATCTTCCAGCCATGGACCATTGGAGTACTGGCCATTTGTGCGCTCATCGTCGGCTTTATCGGCGGAAAGGTCGGAGTTCGCGTCAGCCGCAAACACTTTGAAAGCGCTGGTCTCCTGTGAGCCTGCAAAAACAGGGCGTGCTTCGTCGATCTTCGATCGATCCACGGACCGTGCTGCTTTCTGTTCTAGTAATCAATGCGGTAGCTCTCAGCCACGGCCACCTACCGACACTGCTGATTTCTATCGCCTTCAGCTCCATCGCACTAGCTACAGTAAAGCCACACTATGGTCTTATTTGCCTGTGCGCTTTTGCATTATCCTATCTAGGGTATTGGGGCCTATTACAGCTTCCTGGCTCCACATTTTTCGCTTTTTCAGCGGCAATTTTTTCGTGGCTAAGCCGTTTTGTCATCAGCATGTCCATCGGCGCATTCGGCTTGCTCACTCTCACACCATCCACGTTGACCTCAGCACTGCGGGACCTGCGTTTACCAGGCTGGGTCACCATTCCACCGGCGGTATTCCTGCGCGTTTTGCCGATCATCGTGGCAGAAGCCAAAGCCATCCGCGATGCCATGGTCCTTCGGGGTCTCCAGCCTGGAGTAAAAAGCTGGATCACACAGCCCACACAATCGTCCGCGATGCTGGTCATCCCCTTATTAGGTGCCGTCGTCCGCGCTGGTGATGAGCTCGCTGCCTCTGCTCTTGTCCGGGGATTGGGAGGACCCGCACGCCCAACCACCACCGCCGATCTTTCCTTCAAGCTTGTCGATGCAACTGCACTAGCTGGGTTGGGCCTCGTTGTTGCCTCTGTCTGGCTTCCCACGGAGGTCCACTTATGAACGAACGCAGTATCGCAACCAGTGTAGACGCCCACAACGTTTCTTTTACATATCCATTGGGAGCTCGACCAGGCATTCAAGGCGTATCTGATGTGTCTTTTTCTGTCTCTCCAGGACAGTGTCTACTGATTACCGGTGATTCCGGATCGGGAAAGTCCACGGTACTCAAGTTGATCAACGGACTCATCCCCCATTTCAATCCAGGAGAGCTACTAGGCACCATCACTATTATAAAGGATGACCAGGCTTTTACCCCTGCGGAAGAACCGCTGTCCCGAGCCATCGAGTTCAGCGCCTCAGTATTCCAGAATCCAAGGACACAATTTTTCACTGAAAGCGTCAATGCAGAATTGGCCTTCGGGCTAGAAAACCTTGGTGTAGATCCCAAAGAAATTGAGTCGAGGATTCAATCAGCGGTCGAGCTACTAGGCATTAACGATCTTCGGGGCCGGCGATTCAAAGAATTATCCGGTGGACAGTTACAAACCGTGGCATGCGCATGCGCGCTTGTGTCCCCGGGCAGTCTCGTGCTTCTCGATGAACCCACGTCCAATCTCTCCATGGAAAGCATCGATATTCTTGCACGCGTGCTACACCGCTTGAAGGAATTAGGCACAACGATCATTATCGCTGATCACCGCCTCTTTTTCTTAAAAGATATCGCTGACCAAGTTATTTACTTGACTCAGGGAAAAATAACGCGGAGTTTCCACGCTCAGGAGTTTTATGCCTTAGACGAACCCGAACGCAAACAATTGGGGCTACGCAGCTTACACCACGTTCCCCTGCCCGCGAGCGTGCCGGTACCACCCACGCTCGAAAACGCCGATCCCCAGCGGAGCGGACTCGAGCTAAGCAACATCTGTTTTTCTTATGGCACACATGAGGTGTTAAACATTGACCACGCATTTTTCCCCAGCGGCGAAGTCACCGCCTTAATCGGGCCCAACGGCGCTGGAAAAACCACTCTCGCTAGGATCATTTGTGGTCTTGCTTCTCCCAAACGCGGCGGTAGTCTCCGTTTGAACAGCAAACGAGTAGGAGCGGCTGCCCGCAGACGTGCCGCGTACATGGTGATGCAAGATGTTGGCCGCCAATTATTCGCAGCCACCACCGAAGAAGAAGTCACGCTCGGACTGGCAAAGAAGAAGCGGGACCACATCGATGTCAATGAGATTCTCCATCGCCTCGATCTGGCAGGAATGGCTCAACGGCATCCGCAGTCTCTGTCCGGTGGGCAACGGCAACGCTTAGCCATAGCTTCAGCCCAAGCCGAGCAAGCAGCGATCTACATCTTCGATGAACCTACCTCTGGCGTGGGCTGGCGCCAACTGCAATCCATCTCTGCGCTACTTCGATCTCTTGCAGCAAGCGGAGCAGTGGTCATCGTCATCACCCATGACCACGAATTCATCCAAGAATCAGTCACCAGAATCATCGATATGACTGACATCAACAAGAATTGAGAAAGAAATGTCTGAGGTAAAACAAAGTTCCACAGAATCAAGCGGAACCCACGCACCAGAATCACACGGTGCGTCACCGGAAGAAGAGGCTCGCGCAAAACTAAAAGCCGGCCAGGTCGCTCTAAAAAAGCTACTGGCCCCAGTGCAAACAACCATCTACTTCGCACAGTTTCTCGCGCTTGTATCCTCGGTACTCGCCGTAGCACCCTACGTCGCGTTGGTGGCACTGGGAAATGCTCTAATCGACGGCAATACTGATGACGTCGCGTCCATTGTGAAATGGCTACTTGCTGCATTTTTGGGCCAGCTATTCTTCTATTTCCTTGCTCTTGCGATCACCCACTTCGCTGATGCGAAGCTGGTGGGGATTAACCGGCGCCGAATTATTACCGCTATTGCGAAAGCACCACTCTCGTGGTTTAGCCAGACTAATTCCGGCAAAGTTCGCAAAGCCGTCGAGGACGATACGTTAACTCTGCACACCCTGACAGCCCATGCTCCTGTAGAGCAGGTTGCCGCGATTTTTACGCCCCTCGCGCTTCTGGTTTATGCCTTTATCTTGGATTGGCGCCTTGGTCTACTTTCTATTGCCACTGTGCCCATTTTCCTAGCAATCCAAGCGTATTCAATGAAGGATATGGGCACAAAAACTGCGGAAATGGATAATTATCTGGGTGAGGTCTCTGCGACTGCGGTGGAGTTCTCCGAAGGTATTTCCGTCGTCAAGGCTTTCGGCACCGTTGGCAAAGCCCACGCTCGATATCGCGAAGCTGCCCAAAAATTCGCGGAATTCTATTACGAGTGGGTACGTCCGCTTCTGCGTGTTTCCGCAATCTCAGAGTCTGTGGTGGCGGTTCCTGTCCTCATTCTTATCAATGTAGGAGTCGGTTCCCTGCTGATAGCTGGTGGCTATGTCACGGTCGCTGAAGTCATCGCAACAACGTTGATTGCGCTGGTGATCCCGGGCACGATTCAAACCGTCGGCCGAATGTTGTGGTCTTACCAGCTCGCTGGCAATGCGGCGTTGCGCCTTGATGAAGTCATGACAATTTCCCACGTGAAAGAAGGCTCAATGAGCCTCGATGCCAGTAGTCAAGACATGGAGGTGGAGTTCCATGAGGTCAGCTTTAGCTACGCCCCAGACGCACCAGTCCTCCAAGGCTTTTCTGCGCAACTAAACGCAGGCACTGTCACGGCATTGATTGGCCCCTCCGGGTCTGGCAAATCCACAGCAGCAACGATGCTGGCGCGTTTCCAGGATCCAGATTCGGGCACAATCACTATCAACAACGTGGATATCCGTGATCTCACTTTCGACAGTTTGTACCGCACTGTGGCTTTCGTCTTACAAGATCCTCACTTACTGCGCATGAGTATTCGGGAAAACATTCGCCTTGCACGCCCAGAAGCTCGCGATGAAGAGATCTGGCAAGCAGCAGAGGCCGCGCACATAGCTGCTGATATTCGCGCTTTACCGGCTGGGCTCGACACCGTTGTTGGTGAGGACATCTCTTTATCCGGTGGACAACAGCAACGTATTTCTATTGCACGGGCAATTATTACCAATGCCCCAATCTTGATCCTAGATGAAGCTACTGCGGCAACTGATCCTGACTGCGAAGCAGAAATTCAAGCAGCTCTAGCCACACTCGTCAGAGGCAAGACCGTCTTGGTCATCGCCCACAAGCCGGAGTCCATCCAAGGCGTAGACCAAATAATCTGCCTCGAGCCTATGAAGGATAATTCTCATGTCTAATGCCACTACGCCTGCTAGTTCGCGTCTTCTTGATCCGCTACTCACTCGCAGTGTCAAAAAGCTGCAAAGTCCTGTAGGCCATAAGCTCAATAAAAGGCATGCTTGTCTATCGCTTATCGTTGGCGTGCTTGACGGCCTCGCTGTTCTCACGCTCGTGCCACTTACAAAGGCACTCGATGGGGATACGACGATCGCACCATGGATGTGGATTCTTTTGGCAATTGCGCTCGTAGCTTTTGCGCTACGATTTTTCGCAACCATGGCCTCTTACCACACGGCCTTGGATTTCATCCGAACCGCGCACACGACTGTGGGTGATAAATTAGCAACGCTACCGCTCGGCTGGTTCGTACCGGCTAATACCGGCGGCCTATCTCGCCTCGTCTCAGATCGCTTTATGGTGGCGGCCGAGACCATTGCGCATACTCAAGGAACGATATACCGCGATAGCGCGGCACTTGTCACCTTGTTAGTAGGAGCGTGTTTCTGGAACCCGAAGCTGGGCTTGGTCCTTCTTATCATCGCACCATTGGCGCTCGTGGTGATGCAGTTGGCTGCATGGATTCGTAAGAAAGCATCGAACCGCGCACTCGGGCCGAGTAAAGAGCTCTCCCAGCGCATCGTAGAATTTGCTAACCGTCAACCAGCCCTGCGCGCGGCAGGACAATCACAAGTTTTTGCGCCACTAGAGCAAGCGCTAGAAATCGACCATAAAGCACGAATACGCGAGCTATGGGTATCCACATTAGCTTTGCTACTCAACGGCATAGTAGTGCAGATCTTCATCGTGGCTCTCATTATGGTCTCCGCGGATCTTGCCGTTGAAGGCGCCCTATCGCCACTAGAAACAATTGCGATCATCGGAATCAGCTTGAGGTTTACCCGCACGCTTGAGCAGCTGGGTTCTTCTTTCGTCGGTTTAGACGCAGGTCGTATCGCGCTCACAGAAACTGAGCTCATCACCGATGCCCCTTCCCTGCCAGAACCCACTACTCCGCGCCCAGGCGATGGTTCGGGAAGTGTAGAGCTGCGTAATGTCACGTTTGGATACGGCGATAAACCAGTATTGGTAGATATCGCTTTCCGTGCTCGACCAGGCACCGTTACCGCCATTGTCGGTCCTTCTGGCTCCGGAAAGACCACAATTGCGCGCCTTATTTCGCGATTCTGGGATGTAGATTCCGGGGCGGTGATGGTTGACGGCGTAGATATCCGCGAGCTTGGAACCGAACAGTTAATGTCCAGACTGTCCATGGTCTTTCAGGATGTCTACCTCTTCGACGACTCGTTAATCGCTAATATCCGCGTTGGTCGTCCCGACGCCTCCGATGAGGAAGTCTTCCGCGCAGCTGATCTTTCAGGCGTGACTTCTATTGCCAACCGCCTAGGGTGGCATACTCCTGTTGGTGAAGGCGGGCGGCTTCTATCCGGTGGTGAACGCCAGCGCGTATCTGTAGCTCGCGCGCTTCTCAAGCAAGCGCCGATTGTACTCTTTGATGAGGCTACTTCCGCGCTCGATGCAGAAAATGAGGCAAACATCCTTGCTGCGATGGACGAGCTACGGGAGCAATCTACTTTTATTGTCATCGCCCATAAGCTGGATACAATCAAATCTGCTGATCAAATCGTAGTCTTGGATGAACACGGGCAAGTCAGCCAGCTGGGCACGCATTCTGAGCTTTCCGTTGTCCCCGGTATCTACCGTCACTTCTGGCAGCAACGCAAAGCAGCACGCGGGTGGAAAATCAGTTCGGGACGCGATTAACGCGGGAACCGAGATCGGCGTTGTTTGCGGGGGCACCCTTCTCCCCCGCAGCACGGCGAACCCTAAGTGCACCAACAAAGCCCAGAGCGAGGAATGCGGTGGCGGCGACGAGCGACCACTGCGCGGCGTTGGCCATGCCTTCGCTTAAGGCCCGCACCGCTGCCCCAGGAGCACGGTGCTTTGCGTTGCGGAGGCTTGCCCGGAGTCATCGACGGGAATATCCCGCAGCACCGTGCCTGTCAGCTGCGCGGAGGCGAACCAGAGGCCCAAACCCAGGAAGGCACTCAAACCACCCGGTCCTAAAAACTAGCCCGGCCCAGATGCTGGTTAATTTCGATCCTGTATAAAATCACCGATTCTCCGTGCGATGGATTCGAGCGTCCCATTTCCAGACGGCGAAATGTTCTCCATTCGTCCTTTGCCTTCGCTAGGTGAGGCTAAATCTAACCTAACGGTATCAGCTGCGAAAACCCGTTGATTGATGAGGCCTACTGCTTTTTAATTGCATGTTCGATCGCCAATTCAATTCGAGTCCAATTTATGAGTTTTATCGCTTGAGGCTGCACCCATTCTTCGACGCAGGCTGGGAATTCCGGCGTGGTGCAGCGACGGTCTGTTAATAGACCATCTTTGGCTTCGTGTAGTAGGTGCTTTACGGTATTATGCGCTTGCTTGAGTAACTCTAGCTTTTTAGCAGCATCAGGTAGCTCAGTGGCAAAGAGCTGTTCTTTCAAATCCGGAGGCCAAAGTGACTGGGAGTTGTTCTCGAAATCATCGAAGTATGTAAATGGATCGAATCCGATCCATTGTGAAACCTCATCAATGAATGAAGTGATTGCCACCTGAATCGGAATTAGAACCCCTTTAAGTGCTTCATTCGTGAGTTTTTAATAAGTCTTTGGGGTGGGGGATTTCGCTAGTTCGTTGAGTGCGGTGGGGCACTGGACATCAAGGTGCTGGTAGCACCTTCAAGCGAGGATCCGTCTCGTGTGATGACGTCTGGATATGTGGGGTAATTGCCATGGAACAACCACTTCTGGATGTTCCCTTCGGAACTGTTCCGATCGGCTCCGGACGGTAGTGGGCGCTTTTCCATTCCCAAGGATTCCCACGGTGTGACGATTGCCTGAATTGGTACTTGGTAGGCAACGGACAGCTGAACGAGTTCCTCAATGGTGATTGCTCTATCGTCGTTCTCGATTTTTTCGAGGATGCTGACAGCGAGTCGAGAGGTCCGAGCCGTGCAATGGCTCAATCTTGGGGCAGACCTCGAATTTCTCGAAGACGTCGAAGCTTGATGCGGACGACAAAGGAGCTCAAAACCTGGGAGTCGTGACGGCCGGTTCGTTGTGCACGATCTGCGGCATAGTGCGGCTTGTAACTGGCTCGGAAGGGAAGTGCCGGTAAATACCGTACGATATTGGCCTGGACATGCAAATCTTGAAACTACGGCGATTCACGCCACTTATTCGGGGATGGGAATCGACCTGGCAGCATATGAACGGATGAATAGGTGACAAACGGGTGACAGGATGCGCATAGAAAAACAGGCTGGCAATCCACACTTCTGAAAAGTGCAAATCACCAACCTGTTCTAAATGGTCGGGGTAGCGGGATTTGAACCCACGGCCTCTTCGTCCCGAACGAAGCGCGCTACCAAGCTGCGCCATACCCCGAGGCCACAGACACAAGCTAGAGCATAGCTCCAGCGCTGTGCTTGCGAGGACTTACTTTAGCCCGACGCCGAGCAAGAATGCAAAACGCCTGCTTAACGGGCTGTGTGTGGGGGGGGGG
>NZ_KV796535.1:108031-181633 GCF_001809225.1 Corynebacterium sp. HMSC077G07
GGGGGGGGGGCACAGGCCCTGTCGCACCCTACGAACTACGAATCCCGCTCCACAACCTCAATCAAGGTCGCGGATGGGCGGCAGAACAGGCGCACCGGGGCGTAAGGGGAAGTGCCGAGGCCATTAGAAACGTGCAGCCACGTCTTCTCGGTCCAGCGCGACAGCCCCGAGGCCCGCGAGCGGTCGATACCGCAGTTGGTCACAATGGCCTTCCCTCCGGGCAGGCAGACCTGACCACCGTGGGTATGGCCGGAAAGCACCAGGTCGTAGCAGTCTTCCGCAAAAGCATCCAACACGTGGGGCTCCGGCGAGTGCGACAGGCCGATAGCGATGTCGGCATCCGCATTCGGGGCACCGGCAATCTGCGAATAGTCCTCCAACTCGTGATGAGGGTCATCCACACCGGACAGCGCCACCTTCACGCCACCCGCCACAAACTCCAGCCGGGCATGGGTGGCATCCTGCCAGCCGTGCTCGATAAACGCAGCGCGCATGCCGCGCCACGGCAGTTCGACGCGTGAGGGCTTGCGCTTCTTGCCTGTCAGGTACTTCAGCGGATTGACAGGCCGTGGCGCGAAGTAGTCATTCGTACCGAACACGAAGGCACCCGGACGGTTCAGTAGGGGGCCGAGCGCTGCGAGGACACTGGGGACGGCCTTGTCGCTGCCCAGGTTGTCGCCGGTATTAATCACCAGGTCAGGGTTCAGAGCATCGAGGCTGGCAACCCACTTCTGCTTCAACTTCTGGTCGGGGAGCATGTGGAAGTCGGAGACATGCAGAATCCGGAAAGGCTCACCCTCGCGCTTTCCCACCCGGGCGAGCGTGCCGGGTGCCAGCACGGGAACTTGCACACGGTGGAGTTTAAATGCACGCAATTCGATTTGGTTCGCGTAGAGGAACGTCGTCAAGCCAAGCGTGGCGAGAGCTGCGGCAGACCGCAGAATTTGGTTGGAAAAAGCGCGCGATGTCATGACAGAGACACTATCAACTACAGCGGTAATCTAGGGCGTATGAGTGAACTGAAGAACACAATTGTCTCCGATATGACCGCCGCGATGAAGGCCCGCGACAAGGAAACCGTTGCGGCGCTGCGCATGCTGAAGGCCGCCATCCAGACCGAGGAGGTTTCCGGCTCCAAGCACGAGCTCACCGATGACGAGGTGCTGCGTGTGATTGAGCGGGAGGTCAAGAAGCGTCGCGAGTCCGCTGAGATGTACGCCCAGAACGGCCGTCAGGAACTTGCCGACGCCGAACTCGCCGAAGCAGAGGTTTTCGCCCGCTACCAGCCGGAACAGCTTGACGACGACGCCGTGAAGAACCTCGTCGCGGAATCTGTGGCCGAGGTTGCTGGCGATGACGCGCCGAGCATGAAGATCATGGGCCAGGTTATGAAGGTGGCTAAGGAAAAGGCCGCTGGCCAGGTCGATGGCAAGCGGCTTTCCGAGGCCGTTAAGGCTGCCCTGCAGGGCTAGCGCGACCTTTCGCCGTTTTCCCTTTTCGGCGATAAGCGTTGGAGCTGTTTCTTTGGCGCGGGTTGGAGCTGCCTCCCAGAGCGAACTAAAGCGGACTAGAACGGCAGCAGCGGAATCAGATCCCGCAAGCTCGGCGCTGGCGGAGTGTTCGGGCGAGGGAACTGCGGTAGCGGATCCGGCCGGGACGTCGTCGAGTCCGGCCGCGGCGACGGCGCTGGTGGCGGGGTCGGACGGCGGGTGCCATCGGCCACGCGGATCGTGACGGTGCCACCCTTGAGTAGTAGCGGCGGCTGATCCAACCCGACCACGATTCCGCGCGACTCGCCGGTGAGGGAGACTGTGCGTTCCTCTACCTTGTAGCCGGCCTTCTTAAGGGTCTCCCGGGCCTCGGCCTTCTGCATGCCCACCACATTCGGCATTTGGGTGATAGAGGTACCCAGTCCGTAGTCCGAATCCAGTGGTGGGAGGTTCTTTCCGCCATAGTCCTCGATGACCGGGCCGACTGCGCCGAACCATGTCCGCGCGGGCTCGCGACCACCAAAGAGGTTGCCGTTCGGGCACTGGCGCAGCGGCGACGTGCACAGCTCCGTGACAGTCGGGGTGTCGTTGTAGGCGTACACCGATCCGGCCAGGCCGCCGGTGAAGCCCAGGAATGCCGCGGACTGGTTCGACTCGGTGGTACCGGTCTTAGCCGCGACTGGACCTTCCCAATTCAGCTCTTTCGCGGCATCCTTCGCGGTGCCATCGGTGGCGTCATTGCTGAGCGCATTAGCAATCGCGTGCGCGACACCCGGCTCCACTGCCTGTTCGCACGGTGGCACATTCAGCTTGACCGCATTGCCCTTGGAGTCCGTGATCGACTCAATTGGAGAGGGCTCGCACCAGCGGCCATTGCTGGCCAGGGTGGCAGCGACATTGGACAGCTCAAGGTTATTCACCGGCGTCGGACCCAGCACGAACGAGCCGAGCTTATGCTCCGAGACATAGTCCGCCACCGAGGACTCGCCATCAAAACTGCCCGGCTCCGTGTATGAGCGCATGCCCAGGCGTACCGCCATGTCCATCACGCCATCGACGCCGACCAGCTCCGAAATCTGAATAAAAGGAGTATTCGGCGACCGTGCGAGCGTCTCACGCAGTGACATCGACGGTGGGAAACTGCCTACGTTCTCCACGCAGTACAGGCCCGGCGGGCAGCCCTCTGCGCCACCGGTGCCCAGCCCGGAGGCCTCATAACGACGTGGCACCGGGAAGTGGGTATCAATACCAAGCCCCTTTTCCACCGCCGACGTCGCCGCGAAAATCTTAAAAATCGAGCCCGCGCCATTGCCCACCGGCGTAAATGGCTGCGGCTGCACGGTCTGCATTTGTTCCGCATCGAGGCCGTATACGCGTGACGACGCCATCGCGAGCAACTTCCTGGAGTCATCCCCGGGCTCAAGCAAACTCATAACCTCGGCTGCGCCATCCGCAGTCGGTGATGCCTGCTGACGCAGAGACTCCTGCACGCTGTCCTGCACACGCGGGTCCAGTGTGGTCTTCACATGGAAGCCACCGCGCTTGAGCTTCTCGGTCTCAATACCGTGGTTCTCCAAGTAGGAGACCACATAATCACAGAAGAAACCCCGATCGCCCGCCGCGATACAGCCCTGCGGCAGGCGCTGAGGCTCTGGGAGAATACCGAGATCAGCTGCCTTGGCGTCCTGAGCCTCCTGCGGGCCAATTGCTCCCGTGGATTCCATGGCCGCAAGCACGTCGTTACGCCGTGCATGCGCACCTTCCGGATTTGTATACGGATCGAGCCCGGAGGACTGCTGAACCATGCCCGCGAGCAGAGCGGCCTGCGGGACATTCAGATCGGACGCGGGAATGCCGAAGTATGTCTGAGCTGCAGCTTCCACGCCGAACGCGCCGTTGCCGAAGGGGACCAAGTTCAGGTACTTAGTCAGAATCTCGTCTTTCGTCAGCTCATCTTCCAGGTCCAACGCGATGCGAATCTCGCGGATCTTGCGACCATAATCCGTGGCAGTAGCAGCGCGGCGCTCCGACTCCGACTCTGCGTCCACCAGCAGCGTGTGGTTCTTAATCAACTGCTGCTCAATTGTGGAGGCGCCTTCCTGCACCGACTGGGACATGAAGTTCTTTACCGCCGCACGAGCAGTGCCCTTCCAGTCCACACCAGAGTGCTCATAAAAGCGCCTATCTTCCACGCTGACCAGCGCGTCCTTCATAGCGGGCGAGATGCGTTCCGACGGCACATTAAACCGCCGCTGATCATAGAGCCACGCAATTGGCTGATCATTCCGATCCGTAATAGTGGTGACCCCTGGTGCGTCCTTAGAAATCACCGACCGCGACGCCGACGCGAATTCATCAGCCGTGCGCGCGACGAGGTAGGCCGAGCCGCCCACAAGAGGAAAGAGGGCGCTGGCCACAATCAACGCTGCCAACACAGTGGCAACGGAGAGCTTGAACAGCGTCGAACCTTTATTCACAGCAATCACACTACAAGGTAGGGCGGATTGAGCCGAAGTGGGTTTTCGAAAATCCGCCTAGAGGCATGCCCGGGGAGTCCAGTAAAACGCCTGGCGAGCGGGGGAGGGGCGCTACGAATGCCCTTACAACACCACGCAACTCGTCGTGTAGTGGTTTCCGGAAAAAGATTTTCATAGTGACGCAAATCACCCCCGTGCTTTTGTTGGAAAAAGTTGCCCCACCTGCATTGTTGTATTTAGAGCTGCGCCACGTCCACCCTCCCAGTGTGACCCAATCGACATTATTTGGGTGGTGTGAATAGACTTACAACAAAATTTCAGCACTATTTAGTTGAAACTATTTCGAAATAACGAAAATCGCAGGCACGAGGAGGCTACAATGACCGCCACGATTCCCGATCGCAACCGCACTGCTACTACGCCAGACTACGAGCTCGGTGTAGAGAGCTTCCGCGATCGTCAGGAGTGGGTCCCGCGCGCTAAGTGCCGCGATATTGACCCGGATAAGTTGTTCGTTCGCGGCGCCGCACAGCGCGAAGCCGCAGTTATCTGCCGCCACTGCCCAGTGGTTCTGCAGTGCCGTGCCGACGCTCTGGATAACCGCGTCGAGTTCGGCGTCTGGGGTGGCCTGACCGAGCGTCAGCGCCGCGCAATGCTGCGCGAGCACCCGGAAATTACTTCGTGGGCCGACTTCTACGCTGAGCAGTACGCAGCTCAGCGCAAGGCAAAGCTGGCTAAGTAAAAACCGAACTTAGACCGAAGTAAAACTAAACCCCCAGCGCGCGAGGCTGGGGGACAGATAAAGTAGCTTCCATGACTACTAAATGGGAATACTTCACCGCACCGCTGCTCATTCACAACACCAAGGCCATCCTGGACAACTTTGGTGAGGACGGCTGGGAACTTGTCACTGTTCTCCCGGGCCCGACCGGCGAAAACCACGTCGGTTACTTCAAGCGCCCGAAGACTGACTAATTACCTCAGTGTCTAGTATTTAACTAACAACGGCGGTTGTGCTTTCGATTGGCAGCTGACTCACGGTTGGCTGCCATCTTTCTTTGGCCGGCTTTATTCGCCCGGCCCTAGCCGCCGTGGAAAGGCTTAACTTAAATGAGCAACTCTGAATCTCGCACTCCTTCCCAAGCCCTCGAGGACCTCGGGTTTACCCTGCCTGCCGTTGCCGCGCCAGTTGCGGCCTACGTACCCGCAACGCGCACGGGCAACCTTGTTTTCACTTCCGGTCAGCTCCCATTCGTAAACGGTGAGCTCACCCACGTCGGCCACGTCGGCGCGGAAGTCACTGCTGAGGAGGCCAAGGAGGCCGCCCGCACCTGCGCTCTCAACGCTTTGGCCGCAGTCGATGCCGAGGTCGGTCTCGACAATATCGTCCGCATCGTCAAGGTCGTCGGCTTCGTCAATTCCGCCGCCGGATTCACTGGTCAGCCGGGCGTTATCAATGGAGCCTCGGAACTCTTCGGCGACGTCTTCGGCGAACGCGGCCAGCACGCTCGCTCGGCAGTGGGTGTGAATCAGCTTCCGCTGGACGCACCCGTGGAAGTCGAGATCATCGTTGAAGTAGCCCAGTAGCTGCTGTATTTGGTGCCGTGACCAGTGGGGATGTTGCGTTCTCCGGGGCGTCGTAAAGCGTGCTTACACCCAAATGAGCCGAATTGGAGGACGTGGCGCGCTCCCCGGATTGCGCAACCACGTAGGATAGAGGACATGGAGCATCCTGCGTATAGCCAACTGCGTCAGATTTCTCAGTCTGTGGGCGTCGTTCTGTGCCCGAACCCCAGCTACTCTTCGCTGGAGGGTACGAACTCCTACGTTATTAAGGCTGAGGGGGATAGCCGCAGCATTGTCATCGATCCGGGTCCGGAGGACGAGGGACACCTGAACGTCCTCCAGCGCTATGCCGGCGACGTTGCGTTGATTCTGCTGACGCACCGTCATGGCGACCATGCTGATGGCGCCGCACGTTTCCGTCAGCTCACCGGCGCGCCGATTCGTGAGCTGGAGTCTCAGTACTGCGCGGGAGGTCAGGATCCGCTTGTCGACGGCGAACGTATCGTCCTCGACGGAGTGACTCCGCAGATTGAGGTCGTGGCAACCCCTGGTCACACCGCTGATTCCGTCTGCTACTTCATCCACACTGGTGATGGCGAGGATGATGTTGAAGGCATCGTTACCGGTGACACAATCGCTGGCCGCCACACCACTATGATTTCGGAGACCGACGGCGACCTGGGTAAGTACATGGAAACCCTGAAAATGCTGGATTCGCGCGGCAAGGGTGTTCGTCTGCTGCCTGGTCATGGTGCTGACCTGCCGGACATCACTGTAATGACGCAGAAGTACATTGAGCGTCGTAAGCTGCGCCTGCAGCAGGTGAAGGATGCCGTTGCCAAGCTGGGCGACGAAGCTACGGTCGACCAGATTGTGGATGAGATTTACACCGATGTCGATCCGGTGCTGCGTCATGCTGCTGAGCAGTCGACTCGTGTGACCCTGCGCTACCTGCGCGATCACGGGGAGTAGTTGCTGGGCTTTGGCTTGGGTTTTGGCTTTGGCCAGTTGCTGGGCTGGTCTGGGCTGGGCTTAATTGAGGCTTGGCTGAAGCCGAGCTTGAGTGAAGCTGAGCTTGACTCACCGCATGAAAAGAGCGTGTGACCTGCAGTTTTGCGGGTTGCGCGCTTTTTGTTTGGGGTAGTGCTGGTTGGGGTGGGCTAGTGCCGGTTGGGTGGGTTGGCCTCGTCGGGGCCAGCTCAATCACTTATCGATGAGGTATCCACTTGTCGATGAGCTATAGCGCGCGCACAAGTGAACAGCGCATCGATAAGTGATTGATGCAAGGAGAAATCGGTGAATGGTGCATCGATAGGTGCCGGGAAAGCATCGATAAGTGGCAGAAAAGCATCGATAAGTGCGCCAAACTTGGCCGGCATGCCAGGTCAGCATGGCAGGCCGGCATACCAGGTCAGCATGCCAGGCCAGCGGGGGAAGACAACAAAAATCCCGCGAGCCTCATGCGTTTCATGTGCTCCTACGGGAACCGAGGATCCAAAAGCAGAGGCTGCGGGATGTGAGTCGTTTGGGCAGCGCCACAAGCGCAACAAGCTAACGTGCGCCACAAGCTAACGTGCGCAACAAGCTAACGTGCGCGTCGAGCCAAACGCTCCGTATCGGAGATGAGCACGGACTTGCCCTCAAGGCGAATCCAGCCGCGGTGGGCGAACTCTGCCAGAGCCTTGTTCACGGTTTCCCGGGAGGCGCCGACGAGCTGTGCGATTTCCTCCTGAGTCAGGTCGTGGTTCACGCGGAGAGCAGAACCTTCCTGAACACCGAAGCGATTGGCCAGCTGAAGCAGGGACTTAGCAACGCGACCAGGGACGTCGGTGAAAATGAGGTCAGCCAGTGAATTGTTGGTGCGGCGCAGACGGCGGGCCAGCATGCGCAGCAGCTGAGCTGGAACATCAGGGTGCGAACCAACCCATTCCTGCAGCTGATCGGCACTCATGGACGCGGCGGAAACTTCGGTGACGCAGACCGCCGAAGAGGTGCGCGGGCCCGGGTCGAAGATGGAGAGCTCGCCGAACATGTCGGACGGGCCCATGATGGTCAACAGGTTTTCACGACCGTCGGCTGAGCGACGAGCCAGCTTCACCTTGCCATCAATAATGATGTAGAGCCGATCGCCCGGCTCACCCTCATTGAAGATGGTGGTTCCACGCGGGAAGCGAACCGTCTCGAGCTCGCCGAGCAAGGCCTGCACAGCCTCCTGGTCGACTCCCTGAAATACACCGGCCCGGGAGAGAATCTCCTTGACGTCATCCACGGTAAAATTCTCCTGTCTTTGGCCACTAACCACCGTAAATACAGGCCAGCAGCCGCCAAATTAGCACTCGACTACAGATTGCAGTGGCCAAACAGGAAGAGAAACTACCCCGTCCCACTAGTCCCACTACTTTCGGTCTTTCCCGGTAACGCCGCTGCCAGCTTTCAAGGCAGGTTCATCCCTGGGCGAATTTCACGACAAATCGCCTCTACAGATGCATCCCAAAACTACGCCGTCACCAAGATGTGATAAGCACCACTGTAGCAAAAGAGCCACTGCGCCTGTGGGGAATTCTGGTGAAAAGCCGCTGAACTGTGTATTTATAACTAATAATTCGCTAACGGTGTTCCAAGATGTGGTGGGGCATGACTTCTTTGGTTTTTGACCGAATATGCCCGAGCTGCTACCGGTTCCATCCGCATCCCGGACGAATCGAAGGATTCGGCCCGCGAAAGGTGCGCACGCGAATTGCAATCCGGGGTAGCCGATACACTACGACCATGGATACGACCGGCAAGGCATCGTCGATAAGCAAGCACCAGATAAGCAAGCACCAGGCGACGAGCAAACCCCAGCCCACGCACCCGCAGGGATCCCTGACGTCGAAGAAGCGTCGGGCGGTGGGGGCGCATCCGGCGGCGCGGGGGAAGGAGACGCGCCTGGGTATGGTGCGGCGCGCGCGGCGGATTAACCGCACGCTGGCGGTGGCGTACCCGAATGCGCACTGTGAACTGGACTTTCGTAATCCGTATGAGCTTGCGGTGGCGACGATTCTGTCGGCGCAGTGTACGGACGTGCGGGTGAATATGACCACGCCGGCGCTGTTCGCTAGGTACCCCAGCCCAGCCGATTTGGCGGTTGCGAACCAGGAAGAGGTCGAGGAGCTCGTTCGGCCGACGGGTTTCTACAGGAATAAGGCTGCGAACATCATCGGTTTTGCGCAGGGGGTGATGGAGCAGCACGGCGGCGAGGTGCCGGGCACGTTGGAGGAGCTTGTGAAGCTGCCGGGCGTGGGGCGAAAGACGGCAAACGTGGTGCTGGGGAATGCTTTTGGGGTGCCGGGTTTGACGGTCGATACGCATTTTGGGCGTCTGGTGCGGCGCATGGGCCTCACAGAGCAGGAAGATCCGGTGCGCGTTGAGCACGAGATGATGGACGTGCTACCGCGCGCGGAGTGGACGTGGTTTTCGCACCGGCTGATTTTCCACGGTCGCCGGGTGTGCCATTCGCGCCGGGCGGCGTGCGGGGCGTGCTTCTTGGCGGCGGATTGCCCGTCGTATGGCGTCGAGGGTCCGGCGGAGCCGGAGACTGCGGAGAAGTTGATTAAGTCAGACGACAGGGAATGGCTTCTCTACCTGGCCGGTCTTAATGACGGCTACAGTGGGGAGGAACTTTCCGCGCTTGACGACGGGGATAGCGCGCGCAACACCACAGCGACACAGGACTAGTCGAGGAGCACTTTTCGTGAATGAGCAGGGCGGTCATAGTCACAATGGTGGCCACTATGAGGATCGGCAGGTGGACGTTAACCGTTCGGCATCGCTGATTACGCTGCTCATCGCGGGAGTTAGCATTGTGGGTCTGGTGATTTTCGCGATTGTGAATACCACTGATGGCAATGACGAGGCCGACGGTGGTGGGACCGGATCTGGTGTGAGTGTCGGTGCGGATGGCGCTGGCAATGGTGATGGCGCTGGCAGTGATGGTGAAGTGGATGGTGCACCGGCAGCGCCAGCGATGTCAAAGGATGAGATCGCGGCGGTAGCGGGTAGTGGCTCACTGACCGGTGTGCGCTTGCCGCTGTTGGCGGAGTCGGGAGACTCAGCAGGCCAGGACAACGAGGCTGGGCAAGTGGAACTGGTGGACATGGGGCAGGTCGTCGCGGGCAAGCCGACGGTGCTTAATGTCTGGGCGTGGAACTGTGCGCCGTGTCGCCAAGAGCTACCGCTTATCGAGCAATGGGCCAAGGACAACCCAGATGTGCAGGTGGCGACGGTGCATGCGGCTCGCGAGGCGGGGCGTGGCCAAGCCTTCCTGCAGGAAATCGGAGTGAAGCTACCGACCTACTCGGACACGGTCGACGTGGTCGGACCAGCGTTGAATCTACCGCGAGTTGTGCCCATCACCGTGGTGTTTAAGGCAGATGGCACGGTGGCGGCCATTCATCCTGGTGAATTCACCGATGCGCAGCAGATTACTGATCTCGTGCGAGGTGCATTGAAGTGACTCAGGGACAGTCGTGGAATCGTGACGCAAGCTCGGGGCTGTATCTGCCGAAGTGGTTGACCAATAGTTTGCCGCCGCACCTGGTCAGTGCTGATCACGACGCGGCAGGTCACGCCAGCAGCGCCAGCCACGCCACAACAGGCCACTCGGAGCAGCAGGTGGCCGGTCGCTCCGCTTCGTCGTCAAGCGTGAAGCGTGCGTTTGCGAAGTTGCGGCGAGACTCCTCGACGCAGGAGAAACCGTTGCGGAATCCGGCGCGGTCGGCGGTGTTGGTGCTGATCAGCGGTGATGCGGAGGCGCACCAACGGCCGGAGGATGCCAGCGTGGTACTTACGCACAGGGCGACAACCCTGCGTAAGCATGCAGGCCAGATGGCTTTTCCGGGCGGTCGTGTCGATCCCGAGGACGTGGATGAAATCGATACCGCGCTGCGTGAAGCCGAGGAAGAAACCGGCCTGAACCGAGAGACGGTGACGCCGGTGCGGGTGCTGGACTCGATTGACATTTCGCGGACTGGCTTCGCGGTGAATCCGGTGTTGGCGTATTGGCATGCACCGCATCCGCTGCGTGTGGTCGACCCTGCAGAGACGGAATCGGTGCTCAATGTGCCAATTAGCCACCTGACGAATCCGGACAACCGCATGATGCTGGGCTATCACGGCTGGACAGGACCGGCATTTAAGGTTGGTGACTTCGTCGTTTGGGGCTTTACCGGCGGCGTGCTGTCCTACTTGCTAGACGTGGCCGGCTGGTCGGAACCGTGGGACGACACCAACGTGCAGAAACTTTTGCCGGTGCTCGCGCGTTCCGCTAATGGTGAAAAACTGTCCGTACTGAAGGGAGGCCGACGATGATGCCTGCAATCGCTGTGTTTGACGTTGCGCTGCTGGCGGTCTTCATTTTCGCGCTTATCGTCGGCTGGCAGCAGGGCGCCGTCTCGTCGATTATGGCCATTTTGGGCGTTGTCCTGGGCTTGGTCATTGGTGTGCCCTTGGCGCCGCTAGCTATGGCGCAGGTCGAGAACCAGTCGGGAAAGGTTCTTCTGGGCCTCGGCACGGTGATTCTGTTGGCGTTGATTGGTCATGCGGTGGGAACAGTGGCAGGGCAGTCGCTGCGGAATACCATTCGCTCGCCGTTGGCTGTCGGCCTGGATTCTAGCCTCGGTGCCATCGTGCAGTCCGTGACGGCGCTGGTAGTGACATGGATGATCGCCGTACCCCTGGCCACCGCCGTGCCTGGGCAGTTTGCCGACTGGGTGCGTGAGTCCAAGGGCATGAACCTCATTGACCAGGTCGCGCCCGACGAATGGAGCGACGGCTTCAGTGGCATCCTCCGTCAGCTCCGCGATGATGGAATGCCCGCCATCGCTCCGCCATTCGGCTACAAGCAGAACGTCCCCGATGAACCCGCCGACCCCAACGTGATTTCGCAGGGTGTCGTCGACAGTATTCGACCGTCCATCGTCCGCGTCTTGGGCGAGGCCCCGCAGTGCGAACGCTTGCTGCAGGGCACGGGCTTTGTCATCGCGCCGGATCTGATTCTGACCAACGCGCACGTGGTTGCCGGTGCCACCACTGTTCGACTGGAAACCGTGGTCGGCATGGCTGACGCGAACGTCGTGCACTACGATCCGCTTGACGACGTCGCCCTGCTCCGAACCACCGACCTACCCCTGGAGCCCATGCAGTGGGCAGATCAGGAAGCTCGTCCGGGCGATGACGCGGTAGTGCTGGGCTTTCCCGAGTCCGGGCCCTTTAAGGCCACACCTGCGCGCGTGACGGAGAACATCATTATTCGAGGCCCGGATATTTATTCGTCGACTCGGCACGAGCGTCAGTCCTATGTTCTGAAGGCGGATGTGCGCCACGGCAACTCGGGCGGCCCACTGATTACGCCGCAGGGCCAGATCCTGGGCTTGGTCTTCGGTGCCGGTGTGAACAATGACCAGACTGGTTACGCGCTGACGCACGCCGAGGTCCAGCCACACATCGATGAGGCGATGAATAACTACGGGGCCATCGGCACGCAGCAGTGCGTGGCGGGGTAAGCGGAAAGTTGTGTGTCTGTGGACAGGTCAGCCCCAGCCGCAACCGCAGGAGAGTTCCGGCTAGCTTCAGCCGAGCCGAAGCCTAAGACCCCTCCGGCAACCAGTCCAAGTGATCCCTGATTGCCTGCACCACAGCCTGAGGTTTCTCTGCCGGCAGGAAGTGCCCACAATCCGGCACAACGCGCACGTGACTCGAGCTGAGCTCCACTAGCGCACGTGGGGTACGAGTGTCCTGCTCGCCGACGAGCAGCACCGTGTGCTCATCGCTTTTCGACGGGCCCTCCATCGCACTCAACCACTTGCGGAAAGCGGCCGGAGCCGGCCGCGTCCACCAATTCATGTGAGCCAGTGCAGGACGGAGTGCACCACTGGCCAGGCTATCGGTCATGAGTTCCGCGGTCTGTTTCCCCGCGGGGGTCTCGGCGAACCCCTCCCCGGCGGTGGACATGGACTCGCGCACGATGCGCTCAATGAGCCGCTGCTGGCGAGCCTCAGCCGCCTGCGTGCTGAACTTATTGCGACGCAACTGCGGTACCCGTGGCCGCGAGTCCCACCACGAACGGCGCAGCAGAGGAGCCAGGCTACTGCGGAAGTCCTCCGACCACGGGCTCTTCAACTGGTTCAGCCACACTTTCGGATGTGCAGCACCACAACCAATAATTCCGGAGACAAGATTGGGCTGCCGCGAAGCCAACGTCCACGCCACCCAGGTGCCGAACCCCTGACAGACCAGCAGCGCGGTCGAATGCCCCAACGAGCGAATCGATGAGGCGATGTCCTGGGCCGCCTCAAACGGATCGTAGCCTTGCGGTGTTCGGTCGGACTGACCGTAGCCACGCATAGAAATAGCCACAGCGTGCACGGGGAGGGGATCGCCCGAGTCGTCGTTAAGCAGCGGCAAAACCTCGCGCCATTCAAACCAACCGCCAGTCGAGCCGTGAATAAACAACACGAGCGGATCGGAGGGGCGGCCGCACTCGGCGATGTGTAGGCGCTGGCCGCGGACGTGAATGAGACGATGACGCCAGGGGCCAGTGAGAGAATCGCGGAGGGAGGTCATGAGGGGAAAATACCTTATCCGAAGGGCTTAAACCGGGACTGAATAAGACAAAAGGGCGAGACCAACAAAGTCCCGCCCAATTTCTTTCAAGCCTTTAGGTGTACATACCGTTCGACTGCGAAGACTTCTTCGCCGACCCCGACGGCACGACCCCCTTCAGCTCCTGCATCGACTCGATGGTCTTCTCCGGCTTGCGGATCGACTTGACCTTCTTCAGACCCAGCAGTGCTGCAACACCGGCGATGACCAGCATCAGAACGAAAACGATGAGGAACGCAGCCCAGGTTGGCAGCCAAACATCCAGCAGCCAGCCGAGGAAGAAGAAAAAGAAGAACGAGGAGTACAGCGCGACGACGCCGGCAACCGCGAAGAAGCCACCGCCAACTGCGCCCTTCTTAGCCTCGCCAGCAATTTCGGCCTTGGCCAGCTCAATCTCAGAGCGAACCAGAGCGGAAATCTGCGAAGAAGCATTAGACACGAGCTGGCCGACGCTAGCATCACCCGATGCGTTGCTATCCACATCACTCAGCGGGATAGCGGTAACACGCGGTTCGGTGCCGTCGGTAAAGAGACCCTTCGTATCGTCGTTGCTCACGTGTACTTCCTCCTACGCAGATGGTTGGAAAAGATGGTTTGAAACTTTAAAACTGCAGTTACAAACTGCCATACTACCTCTGATTGTGGGTAGGGCGCGCCATAAGGGCGAAAAAGCCAAGAACTCGTTGAAGTTTTTCTCATCTTTGACCATTTCTATATAAGTTTGTCACTTACTTAGCGGTGAAGAATTAGGGTGTGGGATATGAACAATCAGCCTGAGAACGTGCGTGGAGCCGATGGAATTGGCGCCGGTGCTGGCAATGGTGTCGGCAATGGCGCCGGTGCCGGAAAGGGGGGCCTAGCTGGCATGAGCCTGGGTGTGTCCTCCGTGTCGGCGAAGAAGCGCGCAGAGCGTGAGGCAGCGCAGGCGAAGGCATCTGAATCGGGTGCCGGTGGCGCTGACAGTGCTCCCGCCGCTGCTATTCCGCAGCTTGACCCCAAGGACCCCCTCGCGCCCCTGTGGCAGCTCGACGGCGTTGCGCACGCGGCTGATGTCGCGGCCAAGGCTATCCAGGCCGTCCACCGACACAAGGCCAACCTGCGCAAGCACAACGTCACCGGCTCCGAGTCGGTCCTGCGTGGCGCTCGGGCATCGGCGTGGCTAGAAGGCGGCGAGCCATCGCTTCCCGACGACGGCAATATCACCGACCCCGTGCTCGCAGCAGCCCTGCGGGTTGCCGACACCATTTCCCCCGAGTCGATTGGCGAGACCACTCGCGTGTGGCAGCGCGCTCCGCAGCAGGTGCTGGCCAAGTTTGCGTTGAACGCATCGCCCGCAGGTGAAACTGAAGACGGTTCCGAGGCGCGGATGAAGGCCGGCCGTCCGGTCGGTGACGACAAGCTCTCGTCCGCGATGAAGGAGCAGCGTCTGCACGTGCTCGGTGACTTCATCACTGGCCGCAGCCAAATCCATGCTGGCGTGCTCTCGGCGATTGTGCACGGTGAGCTGCTGACTCTGCGCCCCTTCGAGTACCACAACGGCATCATCGCCCGCGCCGCCTCGCGACTGACAACTGTCGCAACCGGCCTGGATCCGCGTGGCTTGGCCGTGCCCGAGGTCTACTGGACCCGCCACCGCCAGGAGTATTTCGAGGCCGCAGAGGGGTTTGCGTCGGGAAGCGCGGATGGCCTGCGTGCGTGGATTCTCCTGCACCTGGAGGGGCTGAAGGCCGGTGCCGTGGAAGCACGCGGTATCGCCGAAGCGGTGTAGGCAGGCCGGCTGCTGGATGGTGGGTTAGTCGGCCTTTGACTCGTCGTCATTTTTGCGCAGTGCCAACAACGTCGCACCCGCGCCAAGCGCCAGTGTGACGCCGGCAAGAATTGCAGCATTGCGTTTCGACGGCGCGCGAAACAGCGGGACGGGATTCCGGAATTGGCGCACAGGCCACTCACGTTCCGTCGCAATCTTGCGCAGAGCGCGATCGGGATTGACCACAACGGGATGGCCGACTGCAGACAGCATGGGCTCATCAGTGATGGAATCCGAGTATGCGAAGCATTCGGCCAGGTCGAACTGGTGCTTTTCCGCTATCCGACGCATCTGCACAGCCTTGTTTTCGCCTCGGCAGAAGAATTCCGTTTCACCCGTGAAGAGCCCATCGCGGATCTCCAGCTCGGTGGCCACCACGTTGTAGACACCGAGTGCCTGCGCAATGGGCTCAACAATCTGCCGAGCCGATGCCGAGATAATGAACACCTGATGCCCCTGTGCGCGGTGTTCACGAATGAGCTCCAATGCCTCGGCGTAGATGTACGGCGTGATGTTCTGCTCTAGGGTTTCGATGGCGACCTGGCGCAGCTCCCTGGCGCTGTGACCAGCGATAAGGGCGGAAAACTGCTCGCGGGTGGCCTCCATTTGCGCCTCATCGTGCCCCTGCGACATGTATAGGGCATGGCTGAGCGCCATTTGCAGCATGTCTGTCGGCGAAATGATGCCGCGCTCGAGGAATTGCTTGTTGAACGCATATGCCGAGCTCTTGGCAATAATGGTTTTATCCAGGTCAAAGAACGCAGCGACGCGAGAGTCAGCGGTGGCGGAGGCACCTTCCACGATGCGTGTGTCCGTAGAAGCGCGCGGCTGCGGCGTTGTTGAAGCCTTGTTCTCGCCGGTGTTCATAGACTCCGAGCTTACCCATGGATGTCGGGCTCGGGGAGAGCATTATGAGTGTTTAACTGCTGGGTGGGGAACTGGGGCGATTGGGGCGGTGGCGGTCGTGGGGGCTTGGCGGCGATTGGGGCGCGGCATTTCCTGGGCGCGATTAATCGAGGAAACGTGACATCGAACATATTGGGCATTAAATCCTTTGTAAGGTATTTGCAGATTCCTCGGGATATGTAATACTTGGACGTGGCTGGCCCCTTCTTGTTCTTTTTAGAAACAGACTGCGAGGCCGCCCCGGCTCAATCCCCCCCCCGAGCCGGTTAAAGACGCCTCGCGCCAATCCCCCCCCCGGCGCGGGGCGTCGCCCCTTTTTGGCCCAATGTTGAGGGGTACGTAGTAAAAATTGCGGGCTGCAAATGTGAAACTGTATGAGTTTATGACACTTTCAAGTCATTTTTCGTGCCATTTTTGTCATAAACACAGTCACTAACTCGCATCGACCCAACGCCACCTGACATAAACGTAGTCACTAACTTGCATTGGTCAGGCCGCGCAGTAGCCATAAGGCAAAGGCGACATGGCGTTCTGCAGTTATCCACAGTCTGAAAATTATCCACAGACAGCGAGGTTTTGGCCCCTTGCGGGCATCATTGAATCCGCCCTGTAGTGCACGCTATGGCCATGGCAATCAAGAAACTGTCCATGGCTCAGCGAACCGAGGCTTCAGCAAATCCAGTAGTCAACGCCGTCGATGATGAGGCGCTGCGTGAAGAGGTTGCGCTCATAGTCGCTGCTACCGGTCGTGACTGTGTGCAGGAGACCGTGCCACCTGTGGCTGCAGCGTCAGTGGCCGCACAAACATTTGCTTCGCCGCCAGCATCACTATCATCATCAGCCCCAGAGCCTTCCCCATCGTCAGTATCGACAGGAGCGGGAGTTTCATCGGCCCTGTGGCGTCGGGCACCAGCGGTGTTCGTCGATGCACCGGCAGCCCGAAGATTAGCCGGACGGCCTCATAGTGAGGGAGCGATCTTTCTGGTCCGCAGTGATACTGAGGCGGAAGATGCGCAGGTAGCGGAGGTTTTAGCTCCTGTTTACAGCGCCAGTTTGCCCGCGGACAACGTCGATATTGTCGAGCTGCTCGGCCGTGGCGACGTACGCCCGGATGCTCCGAAGCCCTCCGATTGCCAAAACCGCTCGAACCACCTGAACCACCATCAGAACCCAGCGTCACCTGCCTTCGCAGACGTGATTACAGCACCGGGTACAGAACCCGTACCGAACGTGCCGGCAACTACAACCGATTCCACGGCAACGTGCCTGATGTTGGTTCCTGCGGTCGGCGGTGCCGGGGCTTCCATTGCCGCGGCGGCGAGTGCATTGGTTCTTTCCCGTGAAAGGCCCATCTGTTTGGTGGACGCGGACGTGCTCGCGGGAGGCATTGATCTGGTGCTCGGGATGGAAACGGAACCGGGATTGAGGTGGCAGGACTTCTCGGCTGCTGATGGTCGTCTCGACGGAGCGGCACTCTACGAAGCACTGCCATCCTGCCCGCGATCACCCGCTCTGAAAGTGTTGACGTGGACTCGCAGTCGCACGCCCGAGACGACTTACAACCACGCCTCGGCGAACAACAAATTCGACAGCGCCGACAGAACCGACAGGCCCGACGATGTCCGGCACATTGCCAGCACCATTAGTTGCCTTATTCATGCCGGAATTACGGTCATCGTGGACTGCCCGAAGCAGGTGGAGTACGTCACCACTCTCGGCGCACTTGCCGATGACACCGTCATAGTCCTGCCCACCTCCGTTCGAGCCATCGCAGCCGCTGGGCACTTGGCGAGCATCTGTGCACAGGCGGGGTTCACCCCAAATCTTGCAGTGAGGTACCAGCAGCACCGCGATATCAGTGTCGAAGAGGTGGAATACGCTCTCGACCTGCCTATTGTTGGTGAGATTGAGTACTGCAAGAAGGTAGCTCACGAGATAGATGTGGGCGGGCTCGCTGGAACCGTCGGCAAGCTGACGCGGGGATTGGAAGCGATGTTTGCCCTTGTCGGCGGTGGTGGCGATGGATGACGTCAGGCTGTTGGCGGCGGTGCGGACGGCGCTTGCGGAGCGGCCTGGGGTGGCATCGCATAGCGAGGTCGCCGACATCATTCGCGCAGAGACCTCGGGGGTTGTCTCCGATGTGAAGGTGCTGGAGATTCTACGCACGATTCGCGAGGAAACAGTGGGCGCGGGTGTGTTGGATGCGCTGTTGCGACGCCCGGGTGTCAGCGATGTGCTGGTCACCGCGCCGGGCGAGGTCTGGGTCGACGCCGGCAACGGACTGGAGCGCGCCGAGATTTCCTTCGCGGACGAGGGCGAGGTGCGCGCGTATGCGGTGCGGCTCGCGTCGCGGTGTGGACGAAGGCTTGACGACGCGCAACCCTGGGCAGACGGCCATATTCCTGGTGGTGTCGGCGGCTGTGGTGTGCGAGTTCATGCGGTGCTTTCCCCACCGTCGGCGACCGGCACTCAGATTAGCCTGCGGGTGCTGCGTCCGGCTCGTCGCGGACTTGCGGAGCTATGCGATGTCGGGCTATTTCCACCGAAAATTCTGCCGGTGTTGCGGGGAATCGTGGCGAGACAGCTGTCGTTTATTGTCGCCGGTGGCACGGGTGCGGGAAAGACCACGCTATTGGCGGCGATGCTCTCAGAAGTTAATCCTGACCAGCGCATTGTGTGTATCGAGGACACTCCGGAGCTGCAGCCTCAGCATCCGCATGTGGTGAAGCTGGTGACCAGGGCCGCCAACCTGGAGGGCGCCGGTGCGATTGGGCAGCAGGAGTTGCTGAAGCAGGCGTTGCGCATGCGTCCCGACCGCATTGTCGTCGGGGAGATTCGAGGCGCCGAAGTGGTGGATCTGCTGGCAGCGTTGAATACGGGGCATCGCGGTGGGGCGGGGACAATTCACGCCAACCGCATTGGGGATGTCGTGGCGCGCTTTGAGACCTTGGGGCTGATCGGTGGCCTTGGTCGCGCCGGGCTGCATGCGCAGTTGGTCTCGGCGGTGCAGGTGGTGTTGGTGGTCGAACGCGCTGATGTTCGCAGGCTGGCACAGATCGGGCTGCTACGCGGTAACCCACCGGAGGTGGTGGAGGTCTGGACTGCTCGGGATGGGCCTGGGCCGGGTTGGGAAGCGTTGCAGAAGTTGCTGGTCGGCGGGGAATAACCGGTGGAATACCCGATGGAATGACTAGAGGAAAAGTCAGGGGATTAGACGGGGAGATTAACAGCTATGGGGGAAGGGTTTAGCGTGGCGATGCTCATTGGGGGAGCGGCTGCGGCGGTCGCTATCTGGCCGGACAGCTCGGCGGCGGTGCGCTCGCGAGCACTGGCAGGCCGTGGCCGCGAGGTGTCCGGCGGGCTGAAGTGGTTGCAGCGCATGGTTGGACTTGGTGCTGGTTCCACGGGGTCGAGTGCAGTAAGCACTGGCAGTGCGAATCGAACTGCAGGACTATCAATCCTCATCGTTGCAGGCCCAGCACTCGTGTTGCTGTGGCTCGCCGGGATTCCAGGTGTCATAGCCGGGCTGTTGCTGGGTCGCACCGCAGGGGCAGTAGTGCGCGCTGTGGGGGAGAGGCGCTGTGAACGTCGGGAAGCGGACAGCGCTGCGGTAGCGCTGGAAACTTTGACCGCGCGGCTGCGCGCAGGAGCGGCGGCTTCACGAGCGCTCAACGCGGCAGCAGCGGAATTGCGCAGGTCAGGGGATGAGACTGTGTTGGCTGATCATCTCGCGCACGCGGCGCATCGCGCGAACTTCGCCGACCCGTGGGAGGGCGAAGAATCTTCGGAGCAACTGCGCCGGATTGGGCGTATGTGGACGGTGGCGCAGCAACACGGTCTGAGTTTGGCTGGGTTGCTGGACTGCGCGCGGGGTGATCTGCAGGCTCGTCAGGCGCATCGCTCACAGACGTCTGCCGCGCTGGCGGGACCGCGCATGACGATCGCCATCTTGGCATCGCTGCCGGTGTTCGGTTTGGTCATGGGGCAAGCTTTCGGAGCGTCCCCATTCGAGTTCCTCAGTCGCGGTATCGGAGGAATTGTGCTGGTCATCGGTGTCGGGCTGGTGTGCGCGGGCATCGAATGGGCGGTCGCCATCATCGATCGTGCGGAGGCCGGACAATGATTGCCGCCGCACTTCTCATCGCCGTCTACCTCTGCTTGCCGACGTTCAATCCCGTCCGCAGCCGACTGCCCGAATTGGTAGCCGAGTCGGATGCTCGTGTGCGAGGAGGCCTACGTCGACAGGTGACCAATCGGGTGTCGCAGATTGCCGCACAGGTGCGGGAACGTGTGCGAACTCTCATTGGAGGTGAGCGCATCAGCTCGGCTGTGCTGCTCGATGCCGCAGCGGCCCTCGACATCATTGGCGCTTGTTTGAGCTCCGGTATGCCGTTGTCACAGGCCATGGCAGCAGCTGCCGATGGTGCAAACCCTGAGCTGGCCGAGCCACTTCGACAGTGTTCCGCCAGGTTGTCCGTGGGCGCGCACTCCACTTGGGAAAGCCTTGCTGCCACACCCGCGCTCGTGCCCCTGGCGACAGCTGGGCGCCGAGCAAGCGAATCCGGCACCGTTCTGGCGCAGGCCTTGGAGGACACCGCTGCCATGTACCGCAGTCAAGCGCACGATGCGGCGCAAGCCGTCGCCGAAAAGGCTGGTGTCCTCATTGCCGGGCCGCTGGCGTTGTGCTTTCTACCCGCGTTTGTGGTGCTGGGTTTGGTGCCCACCATCGCTGGGCTTGCCGACGAAATGTTTGCAGGACTGATGCCGTCATGAAGCGTGGACACTTCTGCGCCAAGCCCCGCGCGCTGGCACGCGCCGGATGCAGTGCTGGTTGCGCTCTCAGCTGTGACTTCGGTTGTGCGCGTGGTCCGCCTGCCGCGCCGCATTCCAACACGCATCAACCCGCATCAACGCGCGTCAATGCACATCACACCTCACAACTGACCTGTCACTCGACATCCACACAGGGGGAAACACTCATGACCACTCAAAACTCCAACCATCCGACCAACCTTCCAACCAACTCTTCAACCAATCCGCTGACCGCTGCGCAGTCCCAGCTGCGCTCGTATTTGCACAAGCGTCTGCACGCTCTGGCAACTGAGGAAAACGGCATGTCAACCGTGGAATATGCTCTCGGAACTATTGCGGCCGCAGCTTTCGGAGCCCTGCTCTACACCGTCGTGACCGGCGGCGATATCACCCAGGCGCTCACCGATATCATCGAAAGGGCGCTCAACACCGATGTCTAGCCGCATCCGCTCTACGCTTCATCGCCTGTGCGTCGGCGACGAAGGCCAAACCACGGTAGAAACCGCTTTCGGTCTCGCGGCACTGGTCACGGTCATGGCCACGGCTCTGTCCGGGCTGGTCACCATCGCAATGTACCTAGGGCTTACCGACGCAGCCGGAGCCATCGCACGGGCTGAGGCACGGGGCGATGCGGAGACAGTAGCCGAGCTCCGCGCCGACGCAGATGGGCAGGTCGCGATATCGGAAACCTCCGGTACCGTGCGCGTGACCATTCGGCGCTCAGCGGGGCCATTTTCGCTGGAAGCACGCGCGGTTGCACTGCGGGAGAGAGCGGCATCGTCATGAGAAACGTGACAGCCCGCCTTCTCCGCGAAGAAGAAGGTTCCACCACAGTCGCAGCCGCACTGTTCATCGCCGCTTTCGTCGTTCTGACTTTGGTCGGAGTTACGGCCGGGGTGAGGGTGGTGCAGGCGCGGCAGGCAGCGGTAGCAGCGGATCTGGCCGCGGTGGCCGGCGCCGTGGCTGCGCAAGAGAGCGACGACGCCTGCAAAGCTGCGGGGTCAATCGCAAAAGCTAATCATGCACGCATTGTGGCCTGCGAGATTGATGGGGAGGACGTGCAGGTCAGCGTCCAACGAAAGGAGAGAAAAGCCACGTCCAGGGCAGGGCCGGTAGCGGTGGAGGATGCTGCTACTGGCCGTCGTTAAGCGCGCGCGACACCCCACTGAGCACCTTGATTGCGCCGGCCTTGTCCAGCGGATCGTTGCCATTGCCGCACTTGGGCGACTGGATGCACGATGGGCAGCCGGATTCGCACTCGCAGGCGGCGACGGCATCGCGGGTTGCGCGAATCCACTGAGCGAAGGCCTCGTAGCCACGGTCGGCAAACCCCGCACCACCAGGGTGCCCGTCGTACACAAAAACGGTGGGCTGCTGGGTATCGGCGTGCATGACCGTGGAAACACCGCCGATGTCCCAGCGGTCGCAGGTGGCAATCAGTGGCAGCATGCCGATAGCCGCGTGCTCGGCTGCGTGAAGAGCCCCCGGCGCGATGTCGGAGCCCACGCCCCAGGAGCGCAGGGTGGACTCGGGCATTGTGTAGGCCACGGCGCGCGTGACCAAACGCTGCGGAGGGTAGTCAAGTTCAACACTGTCGAGAATCTCGCCGGTATCCAGGCGACGAAGATAGGAGGTGACCTGGTGAAAGACCTCGACCTGGCAGGAAGCGACCTGTAGGCCCTGGTAGTGGCGCATATCGTCAACATCGAGGATGCGGATGGTGGTGTCCATGCGTGAGCTGGTGGAATAGCGCGGCTGCTCGGGGTGGACCAGGGCGACGAGGCTGTCGAAGTCCAGCTGGTCGACAAGGTAGGACTCGCCGCGGTGCAAGTAGACGGCACCGTCGTGAACCTGCTGCATCGCACGGCCAAGATCGATGGTGCCAAGCAGTCGGCCATCGGTCTGGTCGACGATAGCCACTTCCTGACCATCGCCGCCACGGACGTTCACGGCATCGTGAGCAGTGGCGATACGCGGCCCTTCATCGCGGTCGGTTGGGTAGTAGACGGGCTCTTGTCCTTCCCAGGTGCGCTTGCGCAACCATCCCGCGGCCACCATGTCTTCGGCTACGGGCATGGTTCCCCACGCTTGAAGCTGACTGGTGGTTACGGGTTTCTCCACAGCCGCGCAGTAGAGATGTGACCACACCACATGCGGGTTGCGGGGATCGAAGACGGTCTTTTCCACCGGCCTGCCCAGCAGTGCGGACGGGTTGTGGACCAAGTACGTGTCCATGGGGTCATCGCGAGCCACCAACACCACCAGTGCGCCCTGACCACGACGACCCGCGCGGCCGGCCTGCTGCCAGAATGAAGCGACCGTGCCCGGGAAACCGGCCTGTACCACCGCGTCGAGGCCGCCGACGTCAATGCCCAGTTCCAGTGCATTGGTGGTGGCCACACCTAGCAGGGTGCCGTCATCGAGCATGCGCTCGATGTCGCGGCGCTCTTCGGCCAGGTAGCCGGCGCGGTAAGACTCGATGCGCTCGGCGATATCGCTGCGGTGGCGCTTCTCCAGGCGCTCGCGCACGCCGAGCGCTACCTTCTCAGCACTGCTTCGCGAACGGGTGAAGGTCAGGGTGCGGGCGCCCTCGACAAGCAGGTCGGCCATGATATCCGCGGCCTCGGTCGGGGCGGGGCGGCGCACGGGTGCGCCGTTCTCGCCTTGGAGGTCGGGGAGCAGGCCGGGTTCCCACAGGGCGATAGTTCGCTCGCCGACCGGGGCGCCGTCTTCGGTGATGGCCTCGACAGGCTCGCCGATGAGGCGACGAGCCTGGTCAGCGGGGTCGTTGGTCGTCGCAGAGGCAAAAATCACGGTCGGCGAGGCGCCGTACTCGCGGGATAGCCGCAGGAGGCGACGCAGAATTTGGGAGACGTTGGCGCCGAACACGCCTCGATAGGCATGGCATTCGTCGACGACGATATAGCGCAGGTTGCGCAGCATCCGCGTCCATCGAACATGGTTGCCGAGCACCGAAACATGCAGCATATCGGGGTTGGTAAACACCCAACGGGCGTGGTCGCGGATGGCGCGCCGGGCGTCTTGTGGGGTGTCGCCGTCGTAAAGCGAAATCAGCGAACTCAGTGACGCCGGTGCCATCGCGCGTGCAGTGTCCAGCTGATCGGCGCCCAGCGCCTTGGTCGGGGAGAGGTACAGCGCGGTGGCCGCGGGGGTGGCGGACAGTTCTGTGAGCACGGGCAGCAGGTAGCCGAGCGATTTACCCGACGCCGTGCCCGTCGCGACGACGCAGTGCACGCCCTCGCGGGCGAGGTTCGCGGTTGTCGCCTGATGAGTCCACAGGTTCTCAATTCCGCGATCTACCAGCACTTCTCTCAGCCAACTTAGCACCCACTCAGGCCAAGGCGCAGTCACGCCAGCGCGTGCAGGAAGATCCGCAATGTGCGTCACCGTCGCCCGCGGATGCGCACGAATAACCGGCCCCAGCAGCTCCCGCCCAAACGACTCCACCGACACCACCCTTTCCTGTAAACGCGCACTTCATATGCTTGACGACGCTTCCTATCAGCCACATTCTCGCTATTCGACACCCCAGTTTCTCCGGACTCCGAACACGGGTTTACGGGGGTGGCAAGAAGCTGTTCCTAATCGGCGCTCGCGCCCCAAACGTGGCAGACTTTTTGAGTGTATCGCCCGCCAACGGGCACCCAGCAAAAACTCGCACGAGGCGAAAGGGTGCTTTGGCCGTGTTTACCCCATCGTGTGTGGCCGGATGTGCGTGGCGAATACTTGTTTTATCGAATCCTGAAGTTGGGAAGTTTTGTAATGGCACAGGGTACTGTGAAGTGGTTCAACTCGGAGAAGGGCTTCGGGTTTATCGCCCCAGCTGACGGTGGCAACGACGTGTTCGTTCACTACTCCGAGATCCAGGGCACTGGTTTCAAGACGCTGGAAGAGAACCAGGCAGTCGAGTTCGAGATTGGTGAGGGCCAGAAGGGTCCGCAGGCTCTGGACGTGAAGCCTCTGTAAGTCAACCGTTTCCGGGTTGAACTGGGCTTTTGCCTAGTCTGTCGCGCGGAGTTTTTGGCTTTTCAAGGCCCATGTTGTGTTCATGGGGTAAGCCTTGATTCTCCCACGCGGAAAGTAATTTCTGCGTGGGATTTTTGCATTTCTGGGGGCAGTGGGTCAATCCGAGTTACTGACTACGTTTATGACAAAAATGGCCCGAAAAATGGCTTGAAAGTGTCATAAACTCATACAGTTTCACATTTGCAGCCCGTGATCACGCGGCCGCTGCGGCGGCTGCGCCCGCTGCGGCCTGTTGTGACCAGCCACTGACAGCCACGGGGATGATCATGGCCAGCCGCACAGCAGTCGTCGGGTCGGCAACTGCCGGCCACCGGGGATCCCCCACAGCAGCCCCTTCAGTCACACCCAAAATCCGCCCGATACTTGAGGAATCCACGCGACAAACTAGATTGTGTGTACGGTATTCCTTATATTCTTCATATTCTTTCCAGATAATCTTCCGGGGAGAACGCGGCCGGGAACTGATTTGCACTGATCGGAACCGGTTGGAACCGATTGCGGGCCTCTCACAGCTGAAGCCCAGCCAGAGTCCGGCCAAGAACCCCAAGATTTAAACGAAAACAAGAATCTAAACAGTCAAAAACATTCAACGTTGCAGGATAGAAAAACTTCTATGGCGAATTCAGACGGCCTCAAGCGCCTTGTAATTGTCGAGTCGGCGACGAAAGCTCGCAAGATTCAGCCGTATCTCGGCGATGATTACATCGTGGAGGCGTCGGTGGGCCACATTCGCGACTTGCCCCGTGGCGCAGCCGACGTTCCGGCTCGTTACAAGAAGGAGCCCTGGGCTCGTCTGGGTGTGAATGTCGACAACGGATTCGCTCCGTTGTATGTCGTCAGCGCTGATAAGAAGAAGAAAGTCGCTGACCTGAAGGCCAAGCTCAAGGAAGTCGACGAACTCTATCTCGCAACTGACCCCGACCGTGAGGGCGAGGCTATTGCCTGGCACTTGCTGGAGGTTCTGAAACCCAAGGTGCCGGTGCGTCGCATGGTGTTCCATGAGATCACCAAGCAGGCCATCCTGGAAGCCGCCGCCAACACCCGTGAGCTGGACCAGAACTTGGTTGACGCCCAGGAGGGTCGCCGTATCCTCGACCGTCTCTACGGCTACGAGGTCTCCCCGGTGCTGTGGAAGAAGGTCATGCCGCGCCTGTCGGCAGGCCGTGTGCAGTCGGTGGCAACGCGCGTCATCGTCGAGCGTGAGCGCGAACGCATGGCGTTTATCTCCGCCGAGTACTGGGATGTCGCCGCAACTTTGGACACCGGCTCGGCTTCTGCTGACGCCAACCAGCCGAAGGAATTCGTCGCAACCCTGACCAGCGTTGATGGTCAGCGCGTAGCGCAGGGCCGAGACTTCGATGACCGTGGCCAGCTGAAGAAGTCCGATGGCATCCGGGTCGTCGATAAGCAGCTCGCCGAAACCCTGGCGGCGGACCTCGTGGGCTCTGAGCTCAAGGTCGCGTCGGTGGAGGAGAAGCCGTACACGCGCCGCCCGTACCCGCCATTTATGACCTCCACGCTGCAGCAGGAGGCGGGTCGAAAGCTGCATTACACCTCTGAGCGCACGATGCGTGTGGCGCAGCGTTTGTACGAAAACGGTCACATTACCTACATGCGTACCGACTCCACGACGCTGTCCAAGGCCGGTATCGATGCCGCGCGTAAGCAAGCGCTGGAGCTCTACGGCTCGGAGTATGTCGCCGATGCGCCGCGCCAGTACTCGCGCAAGGTGAAGAACTCGCAGGAAGCGCACGAGGCAATTCGTCCGGCGGGAGAGACGTTCGCAACGCCGGGGCAGCTGGCGGGATCGCTGGATGCCGAGGAGTTCAAGCTCTACGAACTGATCTGGCAGCGCACGGTCGCCTCGCAGATGGCCGACGCACGCGGCACGTCCATGAAGGTCACCATCGCTGGCGCCACCGACACGCACGCCGTCGAGTTCGCCTCCACTGGACGCACGATTCGCTTCCCGGGCTTCCTCAAGGCATACGTTGAGGTCTCCGCGCTTTCCGACGGCCGCAAGGTCGCCGACAACGCTGAGAAGCGTCTGCCACAGTTGACTGAAGGCCAGGGCCTGACGGCCACGGACTTCAGTGCCGACAGCCACTCCACCAACCCGCCTGCGCGCTTCACCGAGGCCAGCTTGGTGAAGAAGATGGAGGACTTGGGAATTGGGCGTCCGTCGACCTACGCGTCGATTATCAAGACCATTCAGGATCGAGGCTACGTCTACCCTCGCGGCAACGCTCTGGTGCCCTCGTGGGTGGCCTTTGCCGTGGTGGGGCTGATGGAGGAAGCGTTCTCCGATCTGGTCAACTACGACTTCACCTCCGAGCTGGAGGATGAGCTCGACGGCATTGCTGCGGGCAATAAGGATCGCACGACCTGGCTGACCGGTTTCTACTTCGGCGATGACAAGGATCACCGCCACAAGGGAGCCGACGCTATTGCGACCCACGGTGGTCTGAAGAGCATCATCGATGTGAACTTGGAATCGATTGATGCTCGGAAGGTCAATTCGCTCCACCTTTTCGACGATGCCGAGGGCAACCCGATCATCGTTCGCGTTGGCCGCTATGGGCCGTACCTGGAGCGTACGCGCCCGGGGGCCGGTGAAAACGGTGCCGACGAGGTGCAGCGCGCCAACATCCCGGAGGCCATGACTCCGGACGAGCTGGATCTGGCCGCTGCCGAGAAGCTGCTGGCGATGCCGCAGGGCGGACGTGAGCTGGGCATTAACCCGGCCAATGGTCGCATGATTGTTGCTCGTGATGGCCGCTACGGCCCCTACGTCACCGAGCTGGTTACCGATGAAGAGCGCGAAGGTGTCGTAGCCAAGGCTGAGGAGATCATCGCAGCTGAGCGCGCCGAAGAGGACGCTCAGCGCGCTGCCGAGGGCAAGCGAAAGAAGAACTGGGAAACCAAGACCGCTGCCAAGCAGAAGGAAAAGCGCACCGCGGAAATCATCGAGGAAACTCTGAAGCCGAAGACGGCCTCGCTGTTTTCCTCCATGGAGCCGTCGACTGTCACGCTGGAAGAGGCTCTGAAGCTGATGAGCCTGCCGCGCGAGGTCGGTGTCGACCCGGTCGATAACGAGGTTATTACTGCTCAGAATGGCCGTTACGGTCCGTACCTGAAGAAGGGCACGGACTCGCGTTCACTGGCTAACGAAGAGCAGATTTTCACCGTGACATTGGACGAGGCGCGTCGTATCTACGCTGAGCCGAAGCGCCGCGGTCGCGCTGCTGCGAAGCCGCCGCTGAAGCAGCTGGGCGACAACGATGTCTCCGGTCGCCCGATGTCGGTGAAGGATGGCCGATTCGGTCCGTACGTCACCGATGGTGTCACCAATGCTTCGCTGCGCAAGGGGGATACGCCTGAGACTCTGACCGATGCCCGCGCCTGCGAGCTGCTGTCTGAGCGCCGCGCGAAGGAAGCCGCCGATGGTGGCACTAAGAAGGCTGCGAAGAAGTCGACTCGCAAGACCACGAAGAAGGCTGCGAAGAAGACCACCAGGAAGGCAGTCAAGCGCACCACCAAGCGAGTGGTGAAGGCAACGCGTAAGGGCAAGTAGCGCATTGACCGTTAGCCGCGGCAGGGGCGAAATGGGTGCAGAGCACTTAAGCGCCCGGCGCCCCCTGCGGAGCTGGTGCGCCCGGCGCCTCCTGCGGAGTTGGCTTGGGGCCACCGACCCCGGCCAACTCCGCCCGCATCGTCGGCCCGTACGACAGCCGGCGATGCACCTTCTCAAACGGACCCTGCATGCCGCGACGCTCCATCGCCCACGCGGCGAACAATGTCACCAACCAGACGCCCACAGCAATGAGAGTTTGCACGAACGCGCCCATGTCGCGCGGGATGTCCAGCATAAATGGGTACACCAGCACAAAGAAGATGACCGACTGCATCAGGTAGCCTGTCATCGAACGCTTGCCGAGCGCCACAATCGGCACCAGCCAACCAGGTACAGCGGCGCCCTCGTTCAGGCGTCGTTGGAGCGGCTGCAGTGCTAACGCCAGCCCGGCCAGAATTCCCGGGCCGGTGAAGACTCCAGCAAAGCTGTTAATTACCACGAAGGCCATGTGCTGTCCGGCTGGAAGAACACCAATCGCTGCCAACCCCATAGGGATGCCGATACCGAAAGCCACGACCACAGCCACCACGAGCCACCGAATAAGCAGGGGGCGGTGCGCGTCAACGTCGTCAAGCACGCCCTTGCGAGCCCACACGAAGCCAATCATCATCACCGGCAGGTAGAGGAACAGCTGCAGCGGCAGAGTAGTGATGCTCATTGTCAGGGCCTCGAGATTCGCGGCGAGCATATCCAGGTAACTTGTTTCAATCGCACCGCCGTTGACGAGCTCGGTCATGTCGGAACCGTCCAACCCGACGTCGGGCATCGCAATTGTGAAAACCAAAAACAGCAGGCTCAATACCGCATTAACTGTCAGCGCAATCCATGCGAGGATAGTCAGCACTTTGTTGCTAAGCCCCATAAGCAGCCCCAGGATGATGCCGCAGATGCCGTAGAGAAACATGATGTCGCCAAAGAACAGAAACAGCATGTGCGCGATGCCGAACAGCCCCAGGAACGCATAACGCTTTACGACGACCACTCGCGCCCGCGACCGTGGAAAGTTCCTCCTGGCCAAACTGCGGACAATGAGTCCGACACCGAAACCGAGCAGCGTTGCGAACATCGGCAGCCCGCGATTGTGTGCGGTCACAGCGGTAAAAAGCACGGTGGCCTTGTCGGCGATGCTGTCGTTTATGACGCCGCCGAAGAATGCTCCGGGCAGCTCGGGGCTTGCAACCAGCCAGGCAGTGGCAATGTTTGCGATAGCGATGCCGAGAAGAGCGAATCCGCGCGCAGCGTCGGGGACGAGCATGCGAGGTCTGGGGTTGGTGCTAGAGCTGGAGCGGCTGTCAGTCATTCCTCCAACGTAAAGGATTTGCGGGAGGGTACGCAGGTTGGCGGCGGACGGCGATTGTTGCAGGAGCCTTGCGACATATCGAAAAGCGATATAGTATCGAAAATCGATACATCGAATAACGATGTGTTGGGGTTTGGCTGCAGCTCCAAGCGCCCCGCAGAATAATCTCACTAACCGCGCCAATTACGGTGCAGTAAGGAAGTTAGCTATGGTATCTCCACAGACCAAGAAGCCAAATGACCCGTATGTCAATCAAACTAAGGAGCGCCGGGATGTAATCGTGAGCCTTTTTGCCGGAGTGTTTGCACTGGTTTACATTTTGCTCCAGCTCCGCCATCCGGTTCTTCATCAGCAGTTCCCCAGTGATCTGACCCTGCTTTTGCCCGAAGTGCTGGGAAGTGGCAAAGGGGTTCCTATCGAGGTTATGAGTGGTGGAGTCCTCTCCTTGTTTATTGCTGCGACTGTTGTTCGATGCGCTATCGTCGCCGCGATTGCCGTGCTCTGCGTGTTGTTCTCACTCTCGTACCTGAAGGGCGAGTTTTTTACAGTTAAGACTGCGCGACGAGTTATGGCTATCTCCTGGCTGGTAGCGATGTATCCGGCAAGTAGTTTCCTACAGCATATGGGTGAAAACTGGGTCGCAAGTGGCCTGAATCTGAGCGCGTGGTACCAGCGTGATCATGCCGATTTCAATGAGCACCTGGGAATATGGTTTGTGCTTATGATAGTCATCTCCACTCTCGGAGTTATGTTGTTCCGAGCTGCGCGAATGCAGGAAGATCAGGAAGGACTCATTTAAATGGCGAAGGTTGTGTGCCACTTAGATGAGCTGCTTGAAAGCCGCGGAATGACGTTGGCAGCCCTTTCCGAACAGGTCGGGGTCACTCCGGTCAACCTCTCAGTGCTGAAAAACAACAGGGCGAAGGCCGTGCGATTCACGACGCTCACTATGTTGTGCGAAGCTTTGGACTGCCAGCCAGGAGATTTATTCTCGGTGGAGTAAGTGTGTTCGCCGTCTGAGAAGTCTAGGGGTACTGGGCGCCCAACGAGCCCTAAGCTTCGTCGGCAAGCGTCGGGCGCACCGGGCGCGCAAGCTGCGTCATGTGCGTACGGCCGCGCAGCTCCACGGACTTCAGGGTGGTCCAGCGAGCCTGCTCGTCCTCGTTGGCCAGGCGAATGGTGGAAGCTGTGGCGAGCACGCGGCCCGGGGTGTCCTTGGCCAGCTCGGTCAGACGGGCAGCCTGGTTAACCGCGTCACCAATAACCGTGTATTCAAAACGGTCGCGGGCACCGATGTGGCCGGCAACGACGTGCCCGGCGGAGACGCCGATACCCGCGGTGAGCTGGAGGTCGAGCAGTTCCTCGCGCAGTTCACGGGCGGCTGTGAGGGCGTGCCCAGCAGTGTCATCGAGGGGCAGGGGAGCGCCGAAGACAGCCAGAGCCGCGTCACCCTGGAACTTGTTGATAATGCCCTTATTGCGGTGCACACAGTCAACAACGTGGTCGAAGAAGGCATTGAGCTCACGGACAACGACTTCTGGCGAGTTCTTCTCCGCGAAGTTGGTCGAACCAATCACGTCCACAAACAGCACCGCGACGAGGCGATTCTCGCCGCCCAAAGTCGGCTTTTCTTCCAGAGCCTTACGGGCGACCTCAGACCCGACATAGCGGCCGAAGAGGTCACGGACCCGCTGACGCTCCTGCAGGCCACGCATCATTTCATTGAAACCCGCCTGGAGAACGCCCATCTCGGAGCCGTCGTAAATAGGCACGCGCGTATCCACCTGGCCCTGGCGGACCTTGTTAATCGCACCCGTGAGATCACGAATCGGGTCGACGATGGACATAGTGGCCAACATCGTGCCGAAATAGCCGGTAATCAGAGCCAGAATTGCCAGCGCGGTGATGGTGGGCAGCAAATCTGCCGCGTCATCTGTGAATAGACCACGGCGCTGACCTATCAGCACAAGCAGGATTGCTACCACTGGAACACCGCTGGTCAACACCCACGTCTGGCGCAGGCGGTGGCCAATCGGTGGCTCCAGCGAAGAATCCGGGGCCCTACGCGCCAGCGCCTCCACAGCAACCGGACGCACCATGCGCTCCGCAATTAGATAGGTCAACAGTGCCACCATGGCGCCACCGAGCACCGAGGTGAGCAGCACCATCAGGCCAATCTTGCTGTCATAGGCGAACGCGACTCCACTGAAGACAATCACGCCCAGAGACCAGATGACGGTACCCAAGAGTGCCTGATAGACAGGCACGCGCATGACCAGATAGCGCACCCGCCGCGGATCGTGCAGCTCTGGATGACGCTGCCATTTCAACAGCGGCTTGAACAGGATCCAAGTAGTGCCGATTCCCGCAATAATTGCCAGAACCAGGTAACCAGCCAGGGCATAGATGACCCCATTAGCCAACCGCGGCAGGTGAGTTTCTTGGTTCAGTGGCAACAGCATGCCGAGGAACAAGCCGACAATCATGGCTCCGACAAGGTTGCAGACGAAGATAAATGAGGCATAAGCAGGCCACATTGTCCCGCTTAGCCATTTCAGATTTCGCCAGAGCCGTTGCATGATTACTACCTTAGTGGCAACCCCGGATTGCAGGGAGTAGTTACCTCACAAGAGTCTCGTGGGGCGCGCTAGAGTTGTGGCCATGACAGAGCCGATGACAGAGCGCAGCGTGTTTTCTCGTATGCCCGAAACCGGTGGGGTTCGCCAGCGGCTGCAGGCTGCTGTGCGCGCTGCGCATTATCGCTTTGCCAACGGTCAACCGCTGGCAGGCGATGGGGTGGAGGTTTCGCCGGAAGGTGGGGACGCGGGGTCGTCGTTAAGCGATGTGCCACGCGACTCGGACATGACGCACGCCTGGCTGTTCACGGGACCTGCGGGGTCGGGGCGGTCGGTGACGGCGACGGCGTTTGCGGCGGCGCTGCTGTGCACGCGGCATGACAACCCCGGATGCGGCGAGTGCGAGGGCTGCCGGACGGCGCTGGCGGGAACACATGGCGATATCAAGATTGTGCGCCCGGAGGGCACCATCATTTCCGTGGCGACGGTGAGGGACGAGCTGCGGCCCTGGGCCTACAAGATGCCCACAACGGCGGATTGTCGCGTGCTAATCATCGAAGACGCCGACCGCCTCAACGAATCCGCCTCAAATGCGCTGCTCAAGGTGGTGGAAGAACCGCCGCTGCGCACCGTCATCATCATGTGCGCACCAACGACGAACGCGGAGGATTTCTCCGTTACGCTCCGTTCGCGCTGCCGCCACGTCTATGTGCCGACGCCGCATATCGACGACGTCACAAACCTCCTGCGCGCCGAGCGGCCAGAGCTTACCGACGAGCAAGCGGTCTGGGCCGCGACGGTGTCCAACGGTCACATTGGGCGTGCGCGTGGCTTTGTCTCCGATGAGGGCTCGCGTGCCTGGCGGGGCAAGGCCCTGGATTTCGTAGAGGCCGTGTTCGACCCGGCGAAGTCGTATTTGGCGGCGCGAGAGTTAGCCAACGAAGTGGCTGGCGAGGTGAAGCGGCGGATGGAGCCACTAGAGGCTGAGGAGCTGGAGAACCTCGAGCGCTCACTGGGCGTAGGTGCGTCCGGCAAGGGTGCGCAGGCGGCACTGCGCGGCTCTAAGGGGGTTATCAAGGAGCTGGAGGAAAATCAGAAGCGGCGGCGCAGGCGCGCGGAGTCAGATCTGATCGACCTGTCGTTGACCGACATTATGGGGCTTTACCGTGACGCCCTGGTGCTGGCGTTTGGGGCGGAACGTGGTGGTGAGACTGCTTCGGGGGATTCGGGCTTTGGTGCTGGTTCTGAGTTTGGCGATGGCGCGGTCTACCTCATAAATCCAGACCGTCGTCGGACAGCCACGGAGCTAGCCCGACGCCTTCCGCCGGAGGCGATATTGGCCTCCATCGATGCTGTCACCGAGGTGCGCGGCATGCTCGTGACTGCAGTGAAGTTGACGGTCTTGATGGATGAATTGATGGCTAAATTGCAGATCGCGGGGCAGGTTGGTCGTAGGTAAGCCGGTAGCCGCGCCTAATGCAGCGGACTGCAGGCCCCATTTTGGTAGCGATGGGGGCAGTACAGTAGTATTACCGCTTGTACATTTTGTGCAGGGTTATTTCTGCTTGCTTGAAAGCTCGGCGCAATGTGCGTGCCGCCTTAGCTCAGTCGGTAGAGCGTCTCACTCGTAATGAGAAGGTCGCGAGTTCGATTCTCGCAGGCGGCTCGGTTTGAAACGGGATCCTTTAAAAAGGGTCCCGTTTTTTATTTTTTGGATCGGTCAAACATGAGGAGAGCGAATCCAGCGGCAACCCAGACGATGAGAACCCACCACGCTGCCCCAGCACCGTTGCCATCGAAAAATGACAGTGACCTGACTAGGTAGCCAGTCGCCCCAATGGGCATCCACTGGCCAAGGGTGGACCAACCGGCCGGAAGCAGCCAGGGGCCGGTGGACAGTCCAGAGAGCGGGTTCGCCAAGAAAATCGTCAAAATGGCGCCGATGCCCACACCGGGAGTGCCAATAATGGCCGCAAGCCCGGCGGTAAGCATTGAGGTAGCCAGGATTCCCAGAGAAATAGCCAGCCATTCCATGCCGAAGCTGCCCGAAAGCGTGCCGTAGACAGAGTGGAGCATCCACGTTGCCACGAGGGCTCCGAAGACTGCGATGCCAGCGAGGACACCCAATTTCGTCCACTTCTTACCTCGGAAGAGGAAGGTGGCTATAACTGCCGAGATGATACCGCCGAAAGCCAGCGGCAAGCCGAGGAGCGCGACACCGGAAGCTTGTGGGTCATCCTGTGTGGTTGGAGCCAAATCCTCCCGCTCTACAGGGATGTTTTGAGACTCGAGGGTCGTCGCAATGCCGTCGATAAGCTGCGAGTAAGGTGCGCCGTTGCCTGAAGCGGTGTAGGCGGTAGCGCCCGTCGGGGAGATGACGATGCCGCCAACAGTTTCGCGATTGAGGATTGACTCGCGTACGGCGTCAGGGGTGTCCATCACCTGGATATCAGGAGCATCGTCGCCAGCTTTGTGTTCGATGGCTTGGGTGATTTGTTCGGATATTGGGGCGGGGGCAGTCAGCGCAATGGGGACATCGTTCGGGCCGGAGGCAAATGTCGGTGCCAGGAACGCGAAGAGCATGAGCCCGATGACGAGCGGAATACCGAAGATCACGGCTACTGCTTTGGGGGCGGGTGAGGCTTTTTTCGTCTCAGTCGTAGCTGTTGACATGGCCTATCTCCTAACTGGAGCAGAGTGTTTCACTTACAAAGTGGAGCATAGTGTTCCGTTTGTTAGGATGCGAGTGTGAGACAAGATGCAGTGATGAACAGTGATGCCATCGTGGAAGCAGCGCGAAAACTCTTGATAGAGCAAGGAGCCGGTGTATCCATGCGTGCGATTGCCAGGGAGGCCGGTGTCGGTTTAGCTACGGCAAGCAGGCACTTTCCCAGCAGGATTGAGCTTCTCGGCGCAGTCAGTGCTCGTGTTGCAGCTGATATCGACAGGGTTACTGAGGCAGCCGTAGCTCAGTTTGACGACGATCCGGACGGCGCTTGGCACGAAGCAGTCCACGCGATCGCGAAATTAAGTGTTGCGGCACTTGCCCAGGCATTATTCAGCGATCTCAATACCAGTTTGGGGAGCGAGGCGAAAAAGATTGATGGCATTATCGAAAAGCGAATGACGGAGTTGCGTCAGAGCTATACGCGACTGCTGGATAAGGCAAAAGCAGCTGGGCTATGCCCGGAGGACGTTGCACCGCTTGATTTCCACCTTGGGCTCGCTGTGGTGTCGCGTCCCCTTCCTAACTCTGCAGCGGTCGAGCAGTACTTTCCCGGTGTGCAAGAAAAGCTTGTGGACTTAATGCTTACGGGTTTGGCAGCACAGGCGAAGGGGAATCACTAAACCCCTCGGTGATAAGTCCTGAAAAATCCTGCACACGTCCCGACGTGCGGTGATTCCCCGAAACGAAGGGGGAGGAAATCTCGGAGCCGGCGACTCTCAATCGAGTGTTTGCTACTGTTACTCAGCACATAGCAGGTACGCGGAAACTAGGAGAACGCACTATGCGGCAGCCCGGACACCAGGGACTAGCAGTGCAGCGATCAGCAAGACGACTAGCTGTGGCTTTGGTGGCTGCGGCAATTTTGCCAGCCGGTCTTGTAGCTTGCACCATCGACACGGAGGCTTCCAAAGCAGGAAGCGCTCAGCAAGCTGCGTCGACAGAAACGCAAACGTCGTTGGCAGCTGAAGAAGAGGCTATGCAGATGCCGAACCCCACTCCGCCGAATGAGGAGTCTGCAATGTCTGATTCTGCTAACCCCGACGCAGTCGCTTCTGGCGATGCACAACAACAGCAAGCTAATCGCGCTACTTCGCGTGCCGACGGCTCCAGCGCTGTAGCCGGCAAGGTCATCTACCTCGACCCGGGACACGCCGGCACCCCACCACCAGCGGACATGATGGTCACTGACGGCCGCGGTGGCCAGAAGCCATGTAATACCTCCGGTACCGCTTCCAATGACGGCTTCCCGGAGCATGAGTTCAATTGGCTGATGGCGCAGGAAATTAAGCAGCTGCTCGAACAGCGCGGTGCTCAGGTGCTGCTCAGCCGCGTCGATGACACCGGTCGTGCAGATTGCATCGATGCCCGTGCAGAGAAGGAAAATGCCTCCAACGCCGATGCCGTGGTGAGCCTTCACGCAGATGGTGCTGGAGAGGGCAACCGCGGATTCCATGTGTCTGCGATTTCGCAGCCGCTCGCCAATAATGACGAGCAGGGATCTACCGCGCTGGCAACCGCGCTGCGCGATGCTTTTGTCGCAGCCGGTTTTGCTCCATCCAACTACCTCGGTAGCCAGGGGCTGAATCCGCGCGCTGACCTCACCGGACTCAACCTATCGACGAAACCAAAGGCACTGGTCGAATACGGCAACATGCGTGATAGCAGCGACATTGCCCTCTTGACCTCCAACGAAGGCCGTCAGCGCTTGGCAGAGGCCACTGTGGCTGGGTTGGAAGGTTTCTTGGCGCAGTAGCCAACCTGCGCATCCAGGCCGTAGCTACCTCACACCAGTCACCGCCACAGCAGCCAACCGGCCAACACGCTAACTAGCCGGGTTTGCCTTAGCTTTCGGTGTCATCGCGTCGTAAGGCTCCATCATGGGGATATCCAGCATGGTGCTGGGGACACCGAAGGCGTCGACAAGCACCTCAGACCAGGGGCCAAGGGAATCAACAAGATCGGCCAAGCCCGCCCGCGCGCCCTTGGTGCGAGTACCGGTGAGCAGTGACTGCTCCAAGAACCAGCCGGCGTTATCGCAGACCACCGACAGGAAGAACACATCGCGAACCTGCTCGAGCACCTCTTGAGAGCGCTCATCTGTGAGTGTGGATTCAGCTTCAAAGAACGCTTCCAAAATCATGCGATCGATATGCGCCCACGCGCAGGAAATCATGTGGTCCTGGACCTTGTCCACCAGCTTCGCGGCCTTTTCCACAGGCAGTTTCCGCGCCGGGCGCAGCCTGCGAGCAAGGGACTTGAGAAGTCGATTCTCGCGCTCGATGAGCAATTGCATCTGGCTGGCGGGGTCAAAGAGCGAGGACTCATCAGCGTCAGTCAGCGCATCCAAGAGGTTCTGAACGACGGCGTCCGCACCGGTGCGACGGCGCAAAATGCCACTGAAATTGTCGAGGCCGAAGCGCACCATTTCCAGGTTGGAAAAACTCTGTACCTCCCGGGCAAAACCACCCAAAAGTTCCTTGGTGACCAGCTGCAACATCACCACGTTGTCGCCCTCAAAGGTAGTGAATACGTCAGAGTCCTCTTTGAGAATGGTCAACAGGTTCTCCGCCATGTAGCCAGCTCCACCGGTGGCCTCACGCATCTCCTGGATGGCATCGGTGGCATGCGCGGTGTTGGCGACCTTCAATGCGGCGGCATGTGCCTCCGCTTCACGTAGATCGCGAGCCTGCTCCGGGGTTAGATTCGCACGGTCCAGCCCTTCCGCTTCGAGGTCGTGAATCCGCTTGATCAGCAGGTTGGTGGCAAATTGCAGACCGTACGAACGCGCAATGCGGGGGAGTAGTCGGATTCGGTGCTGGCGGTGCTCAATGAGTTTCTTTTCCGGCAGCGAATCGTCGGGAGCAAATTGGCGCCGCAAGTGTGCGTACTTGGTGCCGATGGTCAGTGCGGTGCGGGTTGCCGCACCAGCGGCCGCACCGACTGTCACGCGGCCGCGCACGAGGGCACCGAGCATCGTGAAAAACCGTGCATTGGGGCTGCCAATATCGCTGCTGTACTCGCCAGCGGCCGAGACATCTGCGAAACGGTTAAGCAGGTTCTCCCGCGGCACGCGGTAATGGTCGAACATGAGAGTGCCGTTGTCCACGCCCAAGAGGCCACCTTTGGTGCCGTGGTCGCCAATCGCAACCCCGTCGACAGGCGAACCGTCATCATTGCGGATCCGGGCAACAATGCAGTGCACACCATGGGATTCTTCTTGTCCTGGTGTGTAGAGCTGGCAAAAAACCGCAGCCCAGCGCCCATCGCGCGCGGCGTTGCCCAAAAACCATTTCTCAGAGGAAGCTGTCGGCGAATTGAGGATGAATTCTTCCGTCTCGGGGTCGTAATGTGCCGTGGTTTCGAGTGATTGCACGTCCGAGCCGTGGCCGCGTTCGGTCATCGCAAAGCAGCCGAGAGCCCGCAGCTCAATGAGGTCACGCACCAACTCGCTGTGACGCTCAGTCCCCAGATTGCTGACAGCGCCGCCGAAAAGGCCCCACTGCACTCCGGACTTCACCATCAACGACAAGTCGGTGTGGCCGAGCATTTCAATCCCGGAGAGTGTCCCGCCGGTATCTCCTGTGCCTCCCTGGTCAGTGCGGAAAGCACCATAGGGCATGCCGGTCTTAAGCACCTTGGACAACGCCTCGGTGGTGTGCTGCCTGGCCTCCTCCACGGTCAGCCCAGAGGTGGGCCGCAGGGTGGGGTCTTCTAAAAGGGCGCGGACATCAGCGCGCGCCTCGGGGAAATAGCCGTCCAGGACCTTTTGCAGTGCGCGTGCCACTTCCGGTTCCGGACGGGAGGGGAGTGTCTTCGGAGCGTCGGTCGAGCGCCGGCGGGGGATTCGCGTGGAGCTGGAAGAATTCTGTGCCATAACCCAACGTTAATGGGATATCTGGGGCTTGTCAGTCGCTTTCGACTGAGAAACTCATGAGGAAATCGGGACCGAGGAAAGAGAAAGCGGGTTATCGGGAGAAAAAGAAGGTGGAAACGCAAAAGCCGTCGTCAAGCAAATGCTGCGTTGTGCAATGCTTGACGACGGCTTGCGTAATCAGACCCTCGGTGGGGCAGATCCCTTAGCTGTGGGAACTAGACGCGCGACTTAACTTCGTCGAGGTTAGTTTCCGGGTGCTCGATCAGGTCTCGGTCTTCGAGACCCTTCGGCAGCAGGAACAGGGCAATCAGTGCCGGGATAGCCATGGCCATCAGGTAGACGGAGATGTAGAACGGGTTGCCGGTGGCGTCCATGATCATCTGGGCAATCATCGGAGCGAATGCGCCACCGAGGACGGCGCCGATGGCGTAAGCGATGGAAGCGCCCGAGTAGCGGACCTCAGCCGGGAACATCTCGGAGTACATGGCTGGCTGCGGGCCGAAGGTCAGGGCCAGTGGCAGGGTGAGAACTGCGACGGTCATGATGTACAGGAACGGACCCTGGTCCAGGATGCTCCACATGACGGCCTCCCAAATCATAATCACGACGTAGCCGATGATGAAGGTCTTAGCGCGGCCGATGCGGTCGGACCAAGCACCGGCGATGAACATGAAGATGGTCCAGCAAATACCAGCGACGAGAGTACCGGTCCATGCGACGGTTGCGGGGTAGCCCAGTGTCTTCTGTGCGTAAGCGCCGAAGAATGCGATCACGAGGTAACCGGTAGCCTGCTGAGCAGCGAAGATCAGAGCACCCTGGATGACCTTGCCCCAGTGGTTGCGGAAGAGCTCCGGCAGCGGAGCGGAACGCTCGGCAGACTCAGTCTGCATAGCCTGGAAGACCGGGGACTCGTCAACGGAACGGCGAATCATGTAACCGATCAGAACCAAGATGAAGGACAGCAGGAACGGCACACGCCAGCCCCAGTCCATGTAGGCTTCCTCGCCGACGATTGCCATAACAATCAGCATGGTGCCGGTCGCGAGGGTCAGACCCAGCGGAACACCGGCCTGCGGGAATGCGCCGTAGAGACCGCGCTTTTCCTTCGGTGCGTACTCCACGGACATCAGGGCTGCACCGCCCCATTCACCGCCAGCGGAAATACCCTGGAAAACACGGAGGAGAACCAGCAGGATAGGTGCGGCGATGCCGATTGATTCATAGGTCGGTAGCAGGCCGATGCAGAAAGTAGCCGCACCCATGCCGATGAGGGTGAAGACCAGAATCATCTTGCGGCCGTAACGGTCACCGATATGGCCAGCGACGATCGCGCCAAGCGGGCGGAAGAGGAAGGAAATACCCAGGGTTGCCCAAGCGAGGACCTGGGCCACCTGTGGATTCGACTGTGCAGCAGGCTCGATGAAGTGCGGAGCAAGCACGATAGCTGCGGCCTGAGCGTAAATCAGGAAGTCATAAAACTCGATGGTCGTACCCACGAGAGTTCCCGTGAGCACCTGACGGCGCTGCTTGGGATCATTCGCGATGATCGAAGTAGTCATAAAAAAACAAGACTTTCTTTACATACCCGTCCGCACGGCCATCGAGGACCTTGGTGATCTCAGCGGTCGCGCAGAAATCGCCCCAGGTTTTTCTCAGCCAGCGTTTGGGGAATGGACAGATTGTTTGACGGTGTCGAATTCTTACACAGCCAGACCGGTAGCGACCAGCGTTTGAACTTCAGCGAGCGGTGACAAAAAGTGAACAACGGGGGTAATGGGGGTCGGTGAATGGCGGTAGATTTCCTTTGTTTGTGACCGATTTATTTATACGCATGCCTGAAAAAGGCGGATTCGGGGGTGTGCAAAGGGGGTGGGTTGGGCACTACTTAACGACGGGTTGTTTCTGGATCGATTTGCGCGACCTGGCGGCCGTCTATGTGCGAGATTGTCTTAAATAGGGGAAATCTGCGTTTTATGGCTGTTCGACTACCCCCACATTGAACTAATTTGTAATTATATATTCAGAAGTTGTGTGAATGGTGTGGCAAAAGTGGCTCAAGATACAGAAGAAGTAACGGAACAATAACGATGTAGTGTCGAAAAGGGCACTGCCCCCGGATGGGGCAGGGAAACAAGGTTGGCAACAAGTCACCCCGAGACGGGGGTGTGGGCCCCAGGTTTCAGGGGCATTTTGGGGCGGTGGTAGCGCCAAGCGCCGAAACCACCCCGACACACCTCTTGTGGTTAGCTCCGGTGGCTTAAAATCTGCACCATTGTGCGTAAGGCGCTGGGGACCGTCGTAAAGTAAACGACATGTCTTCTCACGCAGGAACTAACGGCAATGAAAATGAGGTACCTCACGGCAGGGCCAAATCCAATAAAGGTACGCCGTTGTGGCTGCTCGCCGCAATTGCAGTTTTCGCCGTCGCGTGGGGTGGCAATGAATTCACACCGCTGATGGTGATGTACCGCGAAAACGCTGACCTGGCGCCGGTGTTCATTGACCTTCTATTGCTGGTCTACGCTCTCGGCATCGCGCCGGCACTGCTGATTTCTGGCCCAATCTCGGACCGTATCGGCCGTAAGCCGGTGATGCTCGCCGCGCCGGTGCTCTCGATTCTGGGCTCGACTCTCATCGCGCTGGGCGAGACCATCGCTCCGCTCATTCTCACCGGTCGCTTTATCTCGGGCCTGGCAGTCGGCATTGTCATGGCCGTGGGCGGCTCGTGGGTAAAGGAGCTTTCCGATCCACGCTTTGACCCCAAGGCCACTTCCACCTCGGGCGCGAAGCGTCAGTCCATGGCGTTGACCTTGGGCTTTGGCCTGGGTGCGGGTATTGCCGGCACGTTGGCGCAGTTCGCACCGCTGCCGGGGCAGTTGGCTTATATCATCCACATCCTGATTTCCATCCCAACGATCTTCGGTCTTGTGGCTGTGCCGGAGACCCGCCAGTCGCCGCACCTGGGCGGCAGCAATGCTCCGCACGAAAGCGTCTGGGAATCTCTACACACCCCTTCGGTAACTAACCGTCGCTTCCTGCTCGTCGCCGCGATGGGAGCGCCGTGGGTCTTCGGTGCAGCCGGTGTTGCCTATGCAATCATTCCTTCTCTGCTTCAGGACCACGTCTCCCAGCCAGTGTTCTACTCCGCGATGGTCACACTGTTTGCGCTGCTCTGTGGTTTTGGCATTCAGCAGATTGGTCCACGCTTTGTAACCGAGCACAACGCCCGCGGCTCGCTGATCGCAATGGGCATTGTGGTTATCGGCATGGGAATGGCCGCATGGATGTCCACCAACCCCACCGCAGTGACGGCGTTCATTGCAGCGCTGGTGCTGGGCACCGGCTACGGCCTGGCCATGTTTACCGGCCTCAACGAAGTACAGCGCATCGCCGGCCCGCGCGACATGGCCGGGCTGACCGGTATCTTCTACTGCCTGACTTACATCGGCTTCGCATTCCCAGCAATTCTGACCAAGCTCTCCGAGTCCATCTCCTGGATGACCTACCCGGTCATGCTCGGTGGCGGTATGGTCATCGCCATCCTGATGGGCTTGGTTATTTTCTTCAATTCCACCGTCAACCTGCCACAGCGCGCTGAGTAATCTCGCATTCCTCGGAAGACTAATCAACCCCGTCAATGTGAGGTTGGCACACGTATAAGCGGCTTTCCTTACTAAGCGCCTATAGTTCTTCCTATGGAGAAGCACAAGAACGAATCACCGGCCACCGCGATGACAGAATCGTCGGCAAGCGCGAAACCGCGTGCGCTGGTGACGGGTGGTGCGGGATTTATCGGTTCGACGCTGGTTGACCGGCTGCTGGCTGAAGGGTACGCAGTCACGGCGCTGGACGATCTCTCCCACGGAAAGCTGGAAAACCTCCAGCAGGCATCGCTTAACGACGACTTTGAGTTCATAACCGCCGATGTGCTGGAGGTGGACTGGGACGAGCTGCTCGAGCAAAGCGGCCCGGAGGTTATTTTCCACCTCGCAGCGCAGATTGATGTTCGGATTTCCGTGGCCGACCCGGTGCGAGATGCGACGCTGAACATCATTGGCACAATCAAACTTGCCGATGCGGCCCGAAAGCACGGTGTCCGCAAGGTTGTGTTTACATCTTCGGGCGGTTCCATCTACGGCACGCCGGAGGAGCTTCCGGTGACGGAAAACGTGCCGGTCAATCCGATGAGCCCCTATGCCGCCTCAAAGGCAACGGGCGAACTGTACTTGAATATGTTCCGCAATCTTTACGGGCTCGAATGCTCGCACATCGCGCCGGCGAATGTGTACGGCCCGCGGCAGGATCCGCACGGCGAGGCCGGTGTGGTTGCTATTTTCGCCCAGCGACTGCTGGCGGGAGAGCCAACCAAGGTATTCGGTGACGGAGGAAATACCCGCGACTATGTCTATGTCGACGATGTGGTGGATGCTTTCTACCGCGCATCCGGCGAGGTCGGTGGTGGAATGCGCTTTAATATTGGCACCGGCGTAGAAACCTCGGATCGGCAGCTGCACTCGTTGGTGGCGCAGGCTGCGGATGCCGAGGATAATCCAGAGTTTGCACCGCCGCGCACTGGTGATGTGGCGCGGTCGGCGTTGGATCCCACGCGGGCGCGTGAGGTACTCGGCTGGGAGCCAGCTATGAGTATTCAGGAAGGTGTTGCTCGTACTGTGGAGTACTTCCGGAATCAGGGCTAGCGCAGCTTACGCGGGCGGCTTCGCGCAGTCGTCCGCGTAGGTTAGCCGTGAGTCAGCCAGGTTACTTGCCAGCTTCCTCCGCGCGCTTGGCGTGGATGAGAGCCAGCTCGATATTGTCCTCGAACACGTCGAGAGGCTGTGCGCCCGAGACGAACTGAGTACCAACGAGGAAGCCCGGAGTACCGGAAATGCCCAGCATGGAACCGAACTGGGTGGCATTCTCGACCGCCTCGGTCCACTTGCCGTCCTTAAGCTCCTTTTCAAAGCGCTTCATGTCCGGCACACCGGCCTCACGAGCGACGGCAATCAGTTCCTTTTCAGTGAACTCCGGGTGGCCCTGGCCCTTTTCGCCGGCCTTCTTAAACAGCGCACGGGAGAACTCCCAGAACTTGCCCTGAGCTGCCGCGGCACGGCCGGCCTCAGCGTCCTTGATGGCCTTCTCACCATTGATGGCCATATCGTTCCACTCCAGGCGGACCAGTCCCTCATTGACGTACTTTTCCACGAGGGCAGACTCGGTTTCGTTTGCGAACTTCGCGCAGAACGGGCATTCGAAGTCCGAGTAGATTGAGATTACGACCGGCGCATCCACTGCACCGAGAGCAAAAGGATCATTTTCATTGCGGCGGTGGACATTGTCCATATCCTCCGGGGACTTCAGCTGCGCTCCCGCCTTTGGGCCGTAGATGCTGGCGTCGAAAGAGCCATTCGGGCCAGGTACAGGCGCAATTTCCCCCTTGCCTGGTGCAACGCCCGCCATGTTGACGGTGCTCACGCCGTTGAAGCTAGCCGAACGCGAGCCAGCGAAGAAGCCCGCTGCGCCGACAACGATCAATGCGACGACAGCTAGCGCCCATGCGGCGTTCGGAATCGAGTACCACGACTTGGTTTTTCCATCACTGTCGGCAGACCAGGACTCCAAGTCCTGTTCAGTGGGTACCGGCTGAGAAGCCTGCTGGGGTTCCTGCTGTGTCCCCTGCGGCGCTGCGTCTGCCGAGGGCTGCTGCGAATCGCTGCTGTTGTCAGCGGCGATGTTGTCCTTATTTTCTTCGCTCATGGCTTCTATGGAACCACAGCCTCAGATTCACATGCGCTTAGCGTGCCGATTAGTCGGACGGAGCGTTGTTCTCGGCGTTCGTCGCGCTGTCTTTTTGGCTGCTGTTCTGGCTGCCCGAAATCACAATTTCTTCTTCCGGACGCACAGCGGTCTTCAAGGCCACTGCACGAGCCAGTCGTGCGTAGCGCAGCTCCTGTTCGCGGAAGCGGATGTAGGACGACACCGTGGTAAACACGAACGCCAACACCAGTACGTAGAGCAGCAAATCGGTGCCCCGGGTCACACCAATCCAGTTGGCCACCACGGTCAGATCGTCGGGACGCACGATTGCCCACAGACACGCGATGACGAAAACGACGAATCCCAGTTTCACGCCCGCCTTGGCGCGCGCTTTACGACGGTTAGCGACGAAGTAAGCGACCAGGCCCACCATCGCCAGCAGCAAAATAATTTGAACGATGGATGCGGTCATGGCAGCCTCTTCGAAATCAGGGAGTCGGCAAGGATATTGACACCGTTGAACAAGGATTGCCCTTTGGACATGGAGTATTCCGTGTAGAGGATATCCACCGGCTGCTCAGCGGTACGCCAGCCTCTGTTGTCCATGACCTCGACAAATTCGGAGGCATGGCTCATGCCGTTCATGCGCAGGTTCAGTTGCTCTGCCACCGTGCGGTTGAAGGCGCGTAGGCCGTTGTGGGCGTCGGTAAGCCCGAGCCGGCGCGTGCGTGGTGACAACATGACCACCGTCTTGAGGACAATTCGCTTAATCAGCGGCACCTGGTCATCCTCGGCGCGAGGGCGGCCGAAACGGGTTCCCACAATGATGTCGATTGGTTCGGTGCGCAGTCGCTGCACCATAGCGACGACGTCCTTGACCTGGTGCTGGCCATCGGCGTCGAAGGTGACAAAGTACTTCGATCCAGCCTGCGCGCGAGCGTATTCCACGCCGGTCTGGATAGCGGCACCTTGACCCAAATTGACAGGGTGGTTGACCAGGTGAGCGCCGGCCCTGTGGATCTCCAGGCTGGAGTTATCCGAAGAGCCGTCGTTGACCGCGACAATGTTGGGGAAGGTCTCGCGAGCGTGCTCGAGAACCTCACGAATAACCTGGCCCTCGTTGTAGCACGGCACAATCAGCCAGGTGTCCGAGAAATCCATGTTGTCAGTCATCGCTCCGAAGCCTACCGCACAAACAATCGTCGATATGCGCGTGACATGAGCTGAGTTGGCAAAAGTCGGAAAAGTGTCCGCACCGCCAAGTTAAACACCGCCCGTGGCCGGGAAATCAGTCCCTCAGCTACCAGCGTGCGCTGGAGCTGGCGTTCACCGCGGATGATGCCGCGCGAGGTTCGTCGCTCGAACATGCCGTCGGCGCGGAAGTACACCAGCGGCTCGGGCAGATTCTTAAACTTCGCGCCAGCGGCCATGAGACGCACCCAGAGGTCATAGTCCTCCATCAGACGGATGTCGCGATACCCGCCGACCTCACGCACCTTCGCCGTGCGCAGCATCGAGGAGGGGTTATTTACAGGCGAATTGATCTTGATATAACGCGCAATCTCGGCGTGCGTCTGCGGCAGGGTCCGCACACGCACCACATTGTCCGGCGTGCCCTCGAACTCCGCCATTGCACTGCCCAGCACATCCAACTCCGGATTAGCGGTCAGCACGTCCCACTGCTTTTCAAAGCGGTCCGCACGCGCAATATCGTCCGCATCCAGCCGCGCCACCCATGGCGTTTCCACCAACTGAAGACCCGCCTGCGAAGCCACTCCCGAGCCGCCATTTTCCGCACACCGCAGCACGGTCATCTCCGAATGCGCCTGCTCATGCTTGACGACGACCCGGTCGAGTTCCTGCTCGATCGGGCCATCGATGACCACAATGACGTGCGCGGCCGGACGCGTCTGGTTCCACAGCGACTGCAGCGCAGCATCGAGCTGGTCGGGGACGACGCGGTGGTAGACGGTCATGAGAACCGTGAGGTTAGTGATGGTGGACATGTGAGTCTCGAACCTTGGGAGTTGCAGGGGGATGTGGACGGTTTTTTTGGGGGGGGGGGACGGCATTGGATGTGGGGGGTGTTATTCCACCGCAAAAGCCTCCGATACGGCTGACCTGGCAGCACGTGGGGAAAGTTTGCGCAGCGCAAGCAGGTGAATGACAACACCTACTGCAGAGCCTACGGCGATAGCCGCGACCGTGCGTACCGACAGGTGCCCAGGGAGGAAAAGAATGGCAACGGCGATCGTGGTCGCAGCCAACCAACCGATCAGATACATGTGGTGCTTTTCCACTGCCAAGGTGACCGAGCCGGTAATCATCAACATGGCGGTCAACGTCGCACCGAGCGTCAGCGCTGCGAGCACCGGCCCGGACACGTGATAGCTATCGTCCAGGATGAGAGTCATAATCCACGGGCCGATGAGCCATGCCAGGCCCGCCCCGAAGGTGCCGAAAGCAGCCAGCGCCCCCAACGGCTTGGCCAGCGCTGCCAGCACGCCTTCGGAGCGATGCCGGACAAAGCTCACAATGATGGCGTTTTGGAACTTCTCTAAGGGCATGAGCAGTGGAGCGCGGGTCAGCGTTACGGCGTAGGCGATACCCGCAATGGTCACCGCTGCGGTGAAGTTGTTGGCATGCGGCGGGGTAAGCGACTCGGCTATCCCTGCGCCAGTGGTGACCGCTTCGCCGGCAATCTTGACGATTGTCGGAAAACCTGTGACCAGCACAGCAGATGCGCCGGATGCGCCCATGGCCGTGACCATGAGAGTGATGAAGCGGCGCACCGGGACGTCGGCACGCGCGAACATGACCGAGCGGGTTGCCGGGGAAAACAGCGCGAGAATAAGCCAACTGACAGTGCCGAACACCGTGATAATCAGCCAGGCCAGCAGGCCCCAGCCGAAGTACCAGGCGATGAGTGCCAGAGCCACGCGCACGAGAATGTCAATCATGATTAGCGCGGCGTAGGGGCCCCACAGTTGGCGGCCGCTGAGCAGACCCGAGGTGGTTGCCTGCATAGAGTACAGCGCCAGACCAAAAGCCATGAGCAGAATTGCAGTGCCGGCGCCATCCTGCACGACCAGTGGGGCCCACAGCGGACCCGTCACTGCCATGGTGACGAAAGTAACTGCGGCGACGCCCAGGGACACTGTGATGGGACGAGCACCGAGAGTTTGACCCGCTTCCGAGGCTTCCTGCTCCTGGCTCTGCCCCTGCTCTCGATCCCGCTCCCGCGATTCCGCAGCACCGATTGCGCGCGTGGTCTCCTGCATCAGCCCGCCGAGAACACCCGTGAGCGCGAAGAAAAGCCCCCAGAACGCCACGAACTGCAGGTTTACCGCATTGGGAAGTGCGCGGGCCGAGATAATCAGCACCGCGAAGCTGCCTATCGCCGCGACAATCGTGGCCAGCGACAACCATTTGAAACCGGACATTGACGTGCCTCTAGCTCTCTAGTCCTTGGCCTTCGAGTAGCCGAGCTTTTCAAACTGAGCGGCCAGTTCCTCATCCACGATTGGAGCACCATTATCGTCGATGCCCTGGTCAGCAGGGGAGCGCGTCGGATCAGTGGGGAAGTCCGGCAAGGAGCTGCGTGACAGCCAGGAGTCAAAGATGACATCCAGGTGCGAGGTGGTGATGCCACGCTCGCGGCATACACGGTTGGCCAGTGCGCGGAAGTCCACTGCATCGACCACACTGTGGCGGTTGGTGGTGGTCCACTTGTGCACCAGGTCGAAGAACACCTCGTCGCCCAGCAGCAGACGCAGAGCGTGCACAGTCAGCGCGCCGCGCTTGTACAGACGGTCGTCGAACATCAGCTTGGGCCCTGGGTTGGCGATGACGATGTCCTGATCATCTTCAAGCAGGTCCAGGTAGTGCTTGCGGGCGTGCACATCCGCGCTGGCACCGCCGCTGACCTCGGACCACACCCACTCGGAATAGCAGGCAAAACCCTCGTTGAGCCAGATATCGCGCCACTGCGAAATGCCGACACTGTTGCCGAACCACTGGTGCGACAACTCGTGGGCAATCAGTCGATTCCACGTGTCCTTGCCGTCGGCGTGGTTGGCTCCGAAGATGGACAGACCCTGTGCCTCGATGGGGATCTCCAGGTCGTCTTCACAAATGACCACCTGGTAGGCACGGAAGGGGTAAGGGCCAAAGAGCTTGGCGAATTCATCGAGCATGCGTCCCTGGTCGCGGAAGTCGTGGCGGGCATTTGCCACCAACTCAGAGGGCACCCAGGCCACTACGGTCGAGGTCTGGCACGGCAGCTCGACCTTCTTAAACTGGCCGACATTGATGGTGGCCAAGTAGGAGGCCATGGGCTCCTCGGTGACAAACCGCCAGCGGCGGCGCGATCCGCCCACGTTCACCGGAGCGTCGGCAAGCCCTGGTGCGACGACCTCGTAGGGAGCGTCGGTGACCATCGTGAACTCGTAAAATGCCTTGACCTCGGGATCGTCATCGCAGGGGTACCACGACGCCGCGCCCACCGGCTGCGATGCCACGAGTGCACCGTTTTCGAGTTCCTCCCAGCCAATTTCGCCCCACTTCGAGCGCACCGGACGTGGCGTGCCCGAGTAAGTCACAATCAGCCGCAGCGTCTCGTCGGGAGCCAACTCGCGGTCAAAGGTGACGCGCAGCTTGCGTCCCGAATGGCGCCAGCGCTTTACATCGATTGAGTGTGCCTGCGAATCGGAAATCGCATCCACCGAATCGACCCCCAGCGCATCCGCAAAGTCGAGCGTGATGTGTGAGGTCCAAGCATTGATTTCGATATGCAGAGTCGCCGTCGCCTTCAGACGATTCGGCCCGACCCGATAATCGAGGTCCAGCTCGTATTTGTTCACCCGGAAACCCAGGTTGAACGCAATACCGGTATAAGGATTAGTGAAATCAGCGCTACTCACGGCTGTTACCTTACTTGAGCTTGTTCCACAGCCACGTAGATATGAGTGCCTCGACGAACGCGACCTGCGAATTATCCGCCGCACCGGCGTGGCCTCCTTCGGTATTTTCGTGATAATCCACCGGCTGTCCCGCTTCCTCCAGCAGCCACGCCAGGCTCCTCGCATGTGCCGGGTGGACACGGTCATCCCTGGTAGACGTCGTAATCAACGCTGGTGGGTAGGCGCGCTGCTCTCGCTTGACGACGCGCTGGACCGGCGAATACTGCGCAATCGCAGCCCGCTCGGTGGGGTCGTCCGGGTTTCCATATTCGGCCATCCAGGAGGCTCCTGCGGACAGCTTGTGGTAGCGCATCATGTCCGCCAGTGGCACCTGGGACACCACCGCTCCCACTAACTCCGGGTAGGAGGTGAGGCAGACTGCGGTCAGCAGCCCGCCGTTGGAACCACCGCGCACGCCCAGCTGTTCGCGCGTGCAGTAGCCACGTGCAACCAAATCGCGCAGTACGGCCTGATGATCCTCATAGACCCTCATCCGCTCAGTCTTGACCACCGAGGAGTGCCAGGTCGGGCCAAATTCGCCACCGCCACGCAGGTTGGCCTCCACGAAGTAGCCGCCCCGATCGAGCCAGGTCAGTCCACGAATCGCCGAGTACTGTGGGACCAGCGAGACCTCGAAACCGCCGTAGGCGTGCACGAGGGTAGGGGCTGGGTTCGGAGTGGGTGTGGCTGTGGTTGTCTCTGCACTAGCGCCTGCGTCGAAGCGGCCGGTGATGCGATACGGAATCCGCGTGCCATCGGCCGAGGTCGCCCAGTGCTGCCGCGTCTCCATCACCTCACTGTCGAAGAGCGCCGGAGCACGCCGCACTTCCGTGAGCGGGTTGCCGACTTGCCCGTACCAGAGAGTTGCCGGCTGCGTTGCCGAGGTCGACACCAACCAGATTTCATCGTCGCGTTCAGAGGCCGTATCAATCACGCTCACAGTGGCCTGTGCCGGTAACTCGCCGAAAGCCTCCACCGGCTCCCACGAGCCCTCCCGCAACACGACCAACTTCGTCGCCACATCCTCCAACAGCGTCAACACCAGGAAGTTCTTCGTCCACGCCAGCTGCTGGAACGAGGTGTGCGCATCAGGGGTGAAAATCACCTCCACCTCACGCGAGCCCGCCAGCCACTTATCGAGCTCCACAACGGCCACGCCACCAGCCGGAATGCCATTGAACTCCGTGCGGGGCATCAACACCAACCACTGCCGATGGACACTCGTGCGACAGTCCTGCGGCACCTCCAGGATCTGCAGGGAAAAGTCCCCATTCTGCTGCGCCGCCAACTTGCCCGGACGCTCCGCTGCCACGAACCGCTGCGAATTATAAAAATCATGCGCACGCTCGACAAACAGCCGCTCGAAACCCTCCGTCGCGTCGAACCAGCCGCCCACGGCCACATCATCACTGTGGCCTGAGAAAATCACATCCGCGCTTGACGACGGCATGCCGCGCCGCCACCTCCGCACCTGCCGCGGGTAGCCCGAATCCGTCAGTGACCCCGGACCAAAGTCACTGCCAACGAGAATCTCGTCACGGCCCAACCAACAGACATCGGACTTCGCCTCCGTGAGGTAGAACGGCTCATCCTCCACAAAAGTGCAGTTGACGAGGTCAAACTCCCGCACCACAGTGGCATCGGCGCCGCCGCGAGAGAGCAGAATCAACGCGCGGTCATACTCCGGATAACGGCACACCGTGCCCTTCCAGACCCAGTTTTCTCCCTCGGCTTTCGCCAGCGCATCGAGGTCGATGAGAGTTTCCCACTCGGTCGCCTGCGGATCGTCCTGGCCAGCCAGATAGCTCTGCAACGAGGTGCGCCGCCACAGGCCCCGCGGATGCTCGGCATCCCGCCAGAAGTTATAGAGGTACTCGCCGCGCCGCACCGGGTATGCGATCCGGGCATCGGTGTTGAGCGCAGCCAGGATGCGTTGTTCCAGGTTGGTGCGGTCGCTGGTGTCGTCGGCAAGCGAATCGACACCTGCGACGGTGGCCTCCGACTGCGCGCGGGCCCACGCCAGCGCCTGGGAGCCGTCGATATCGTCCAGCCAATCGGGGACAAGATCAGTGGAGAGGAAGGAGAGATTGTTGCCCAAGTCGGTGTCCGTGTCGGTGCCCATGCCCACCACCGTAGCCGACCGCAGTAGGTAAAACCGGGACTCGCGCGTGAAGTAAAGACAAGTCGTGCGTAGACTTGTGCACGTGGCTGAACATTTTGATCTTGTAGTACTCGGCGGCGGTCCTGGCGGATACGTCGCAGCAATCCGTGCATCCCAGCTGGGCCTGAAGACTGCCGTGGTGGAGAAGCAATACTGGGGCGGTGTCTGCCTCAACGTTGGCTGTATTCCATCCAAGTCTCTGTTGAAGAACGCCGAGGTGGCGCACATTTTCAACCATGAGGCTAAGACCTTCGGTATCTCCGGCGATGTCTCCTTTGACTTCGGTGCCGCACACGCGCGTTCGCGCAAGGTGTCCGCGGGCATCGTCAAGGGTGTTCATTTCCTGATGAAGAAGAACAAGATCACCGAAATCAACGGTTTCGGTGAATTCACTGGCCCGACCTCCATGGCCATCACTGATGGCGATGACAAGGGCAAGGAAATTACCTTCGACAAGGCGATTATTGCGACCGGTTCTGTCGTCCGTTCCCTGCCGGGCGTTGAGGTCGGCGGCAACATCGTTTCCTACGAAGAGCAGATTCTCTCCGACGAGCTGCCGGACTCCATGGTTATTGTCGGCGCTGGCGCCATCGGTATGGAGTTCGCATACGTCTTGGCTAACTACGGCGTGGATGTCACCATCGTCGAGTTCATGGACAACGTTCTACCGAACGAGGACGCAGACGTCTCCAAGGTTATTGCCAAGGAATACAAGAAGCTGGGCGTCAAGCTCATGACCGGACACAAGACCACCTCCATCGTGGACAATGGTGACTCGGTTGAGGTCAAGGTCGAGGCCAAGGATGGCGGCGACGAGCAGACTCTGACCGTCGACCGCGTTATGGTCTCCATCGGCTTCGCACCGCGCACCGAGGGCATCGGCCTGGACAAGGCTGGTGTTGAGTTGGGCGAGCGCGGCGAGATTGTCATCGACGAGTACATGCGCACCAACGTCGACAACATCTACGCCATCGGTGACGTCACCATGAAGCTGCAGCTGGCACATGTCGCTGAGGCACAGGGCGTTATTGCAGCCGAGCACATGGCGGGTCACGAGACCGAGACTATCCCGGACTACAACATGATGCCGCGCGCAACCTTCTGTAACCCACAGGTTGGTTCCTTCGGTAAGACCGAGGCACAGGCCAAGAAGTGGGCAGAGGAGAACGGTCGCGAGATTAAGGTCTCCACCTTCCCGTTCTCTGCAAACGGTAAGGCCCAGGGGCTGGCGGAGCCGGCTGGTTTCGTGAAGCTCATTGCAGATGCCGAATACGGCGAGCTGCTGGGTGGCCATATGGTGGGTGCCAACGTTTCCGAGCTCATGCCGCAGCTGGTTCTGGCTGAGAAGTACGAGCTGACCACTGAGGAAATCGGCCGCGCCGTCCACATTCACCCGACCATGTCCGAGGCTATGAAGGAAGCAGCTGAGGGCGTTATGGGCAAGATGATCAACCTGTAAGAGGTTGTGGCTCTGCCCTGGGGCCAGTTTTCGCTGGTCCTGGCTCTCACTGGGCTGGTCCCGGTTCAGGCAAATACGAGTTAGTGCTTAAGTTTATGACAGTTTGACCGTGAAAATCGGTGCGAAAGTGTCATAAACTTAAGCACTTTCTTTTTGGGTCTTCCTTTTTTTTGGGGGGGGGAGCATCCTGCGCGAACCAAGCCCCCGCAAACAGGCCGGCTCCGCGCCCGTCGTAAAGCGAACTAGTACGGCGAGACGGTGGAGCGGTGCATGTTGATGTCGATATCGCGATGGATCGGCGGGAACGCGCGCTGCGGACATGCCTCGCGGGAGCAGACCCTGCAGCCGGCACCGATTGGAGTGGCGGCGTCGAGGTCCGCGAGATCGAGACCATCGGCGTACACGGTGCGCTCAGCGTGACGGGCCTCGCAGCCCAAACCGATGGCAAAAACCTTACCTGGCTTACCGAAACGTGCCGCGTGATGCTCCACGGTCCGCGAGATCCACATGTACGGCCGACCATCCGGCATGAGCGCGACCTGCCGCATGACTTTGCCGGGGTAGGAGAAAGTCTCGTAGACGTTCCACAGCGGGCAGGTACCGCCCGAATGCGTGAAGTGGAAGCCCGTGGCGGATTGACGTTTGGACATGTTGCCCGCGCGGTCGACGCGCACGAATGTCCACGGGATGCCGCGCAAGCTGGGGCGTTGCATCGTGGACAATCGGTGGCAGATGGTCTCGTAGCCGACACCGTAAGTGCGCGACAACAGCTCGATGTCGTAGCGCTTCGACTCAGCCATCGCATGGAACGACTCATACGGCAGAATCAGCGCCGCCGCGTAATACGTCGCGACTCCGCGCTGCGCCAGCTTCCGCGACTCCTCCGACATGAAATGCCCGGACGCGACGGCCTCGGAAATGGTCTCGCCCTGCTCCAAAAACCCCAGCTCCGTGGCCATGCGGAAGGCCCGCTGTCCCGGCGAGAGGTGCCGCGCGAGGTAGAGCGTCTTCGTCCGCCGATCAAGGCTGTGCTGCACATCGCCTAACGACGATTCCAGCGCAATCCGAATCCCATGGTCGTTGGACAGCCTGTCGGCCAGCACAGAGACCACATCGGTGGTCTCGTCGGTGATGCGCAGCTCGCGGGCCAGCTCCTCAGCGGCGGTGTCGACCGAAGCGATGTAGTTCTGGCGGGCGTAGAAGTAGTCGCGGACCTCCTCATGAGGCATGGTCAGCGCCTGTGAACCGGAGGCGGTGTCGGTGCTGTTGCCGAAGTTGCGCTCCTCGGTGGCCAGAGAGAGTTTGTCCGTGACGTTGCGGTAGCGGCGGTGAATGTCCACCATGATGCGGGCGATATCAGGGTGGTCGCGAACCATTTCCGAGATCTCCTGCAGATCCATGGGAGACTTAGCGATCTCCTTGTCCATTACCACGTCCTGGACCTCAGCGAGGAGGCGGGAGTCGTCATCTCGGGAGAAGAAAGTCGCGTCAACGCCGAATGTGTCCGTGATGCGGAGCAGCACGGGCACAGTCAGCGGGCGGACGTCGTGCTCAATCTGGTTGACGTAACTAGCCGAGAGGCCCAACGCCTGTGCGAGCGCAGCCTGGCTGAGGTCGCGCTCGCGGCGTAGCTGGCGGAGGCGGGATCCGACATAGGTTTTCGACATACTGCCCAGCATATCGCGGGCTTTGCTGAACTTGTGTAGAAAACCGTTGCAACCTTTGCTTACGTGTGTAGGTGCTGAGGTTCTCAGGCACGCTTCACGACGGCCCGGAGTCGACACGTCGATGAACACACAAAAACACCCAGCGGTGGCTGCAGGTGCAGCCCTCGCTGGGTGTTGAAGCTAGGTCTTAGACCTAAGCCCTAAGCCGAGTGACTTAGAACTGACCCTCCTCGGTGGAGCCCTTCAGGGCGGTGGTGGAGGAGTTCGGGTCGACGGTGGTGGCGATGCGGTCGAAGTAACCAGCGCCAACCTCGCGCTGGTGCTTGACAGCGGTGAAGCCGCGCTTCTCGGCAGCCTCGAACTCGCGGTTCTGCAGGTCGACGAATGCGGACATCTGCTCGCGAGCGTAGCCGTAAGCCAGGTCGAACATGCCGTAGTTCAGGGCGTGGAAGCCAGCCAGGGTGATGAACTGGAACTTGAAGCCCATCTTGCCCAGCTCGTTCTGGAACTTGGCGATCTCGTCCTTCTCGAGGTGAGCGGACCAGTTGAAGGACGGGGAGCAGTTGTAAGCCAGGAGCTGGTCCGGGTACTCAGACTTGACGCCCTCAGCGAACTTCTTAGCCAGCTCGAGGTCCGGAGTACCGGTTTCCATCCAGATCATGTCAGCGTACGGAGCGTAGGACTTTGCGCGCGCGATGCACGGCTCCAGGCCGTTCTGGACGTGGTAGAAGCCCTCGGAGGTGCGGTCACCGGTGATGAACTTCTGGTCGCGCTCATCAACGTCGGAGGTGATGAGGGTAGCGGCCTCAGCGTCGGTGCGGGCGATGATGACGGTCGGGGTGTTGGAGACGTCAGCAGCCAGGCGAGCAGAGGTCAGGGTACGGATGTGCTGCTGGGTCGGAATCAGGACCTTGCCGCCCAGGTGGCCACACTTCTTCTCAGAAGCAAGCTGGTCCTCCCAGTGGGTACCAGCGGCACCAGCGTTGATCATGGCCTTCTGCAGCTCGTAGACGTTCAGAGCGCCACCGAAGCCAGCCTCACCGTCAGCGACGATCGGCAGCAGCCAGTTGTCGACGGAGTCGTCGCCCTCGATGCGAGCGATCTCGTCTGCGCGGAGCAGAGCGTTGTTGATGCGGCGAACGACGTTCGGCACGGAGTTAGCCGGGTACAGGGACTGGTCCGGGTAGGTGTGGCCGGAGAGGTTAGCGTCACCAGCAACCTGCCAACCGGAGAGGTAGACAGCCTTCAGGCCAGCGCGAGCCTGCTGAACGGCCATGTTACCGGTCAGTGCACCCAGAGCGTTGATGTAGGAGTCGTCCTTAACGTTGACGCCTTCCCACAGGATCTCAGCGCCACGGCGAGCGAGGGTGTTCTCCTCGACGACGGTGCCCTGGAGCTCAGCGACCTGCTCAGCGGTGTAGTCGCGGGTGATACCTTCCCAGCGCGGGTTCTCGTCCCAATCCTTCTGGATTTCGGCGGCGGTACGTGCCTTACCAACGTTAGACATAAACGGAGTCACTTCCTTTTGCTTGCTTTTTGAACTCCGGGTGCTGACTTAAGAACAATTCCGACAGAACCGATCTACAGGCTGACCCGATAGTGACCGCGGTGTCACGTGAATGCAGGGGGCGCTAGCAAAGTGCTGTACCCCTGCACACAAACACGCGAACAAAAACAATGTCCGCTTCCGCGTGCCATGTCTCACATTTTGGGGCATAGCGCTACGTTCGTCAAGCAGCTTCCGATGTGAATTCAAGTATGTAATACGGATAACACTTGTGAAGATTGCAAACATTGTGATGTGTAGCTTGGCTTTAACAATTTTCGCCTGTGACCGGCCGGTACATTTGTACTGTTATTTCCCTATGGCGGACTCGCGAATAATGTTCCCCCCGCTTTGGGGTGATTTATATTTTGGTATTTATCAAAGCTGGCCGTTAACAGTGTTTGGGGTTTAGGGGGTGTTTCGCTACCCCCGAAATTACGGCCGTAAAGGTGGAAACGGGCTTCTAAATACACTGCCGTTACACCGTCAGTACCCCGCCGGAGCATCCCTGGGTAGTGGCCAGGGTCTCGGTTGTCATCTCGCTTTTATGGTCTGGTTTGAAGGCGGAGGCTGTAGCGACGTGATTGGTCGCTGGCCGTTGATATGCAGGTCGCAATAGTAAATGTCTGTGAGGCGCGACACTTTCCCATTGTGTGTGGTGTTCTGTGGCTGGAGGAAAGAGTGCCGGGGATGCTGTAGTCAATGCGGGTGGGGGAGGGCTGGTTGTGGCGTCAGGACTGAATGCCCGAATGGTCATTGGGGAGGGGTGGGGTCTGTTCGCAGGGTGCTCGTCGTAAAGCGAATGAAATGGCAAATGTGAGCGGCGCTATACCGGGCTGGCGGTTGGCGGTTATGGAAAAAGACGGTTCATAAGTGCGCCGAATCACATACAGTAGGGGAACAACGCATCCAGTGTGAGCCGCTGACGTGGCCGTGGCTGGATGGGCAAATTGCAATCAATAGTTTTGAGGAGAGCAATGGCACAGCGTATTTCGGCAGGTGGAATGCAGGTCGCGAAGGTTCTTTACGACTTCGTTAATGACACCGCACTCCCCGCCGCCGGCATTGAGGACAAGGACGCGTTCTGGAACGGCTTCGGTGACATTGTCGCTAAGTACACTCCGCGCAACCGCGAGCTGCTGGCCAAGCGCGATGAGCTGCAGGAAAAGCTCGACGCTTGGTACAAGGAACACCCGGGCGAGCAGAATCAGGATGAGTACGTCGCATTCCTGAAGGAAATTGGCTACCTCGTTGACAACCCGGGTGACTTCCAGGTCACTACCGCTAACGTCGACACCGAGATCACTTCCACGGCTGGCCCGCAGCTGGTTGTGCCGGTTCTCAACGCCCGTTTCGCCATCAACGCTGCGAACGCACGCTGGGGCTCGCTTTACGACGCGCTGTACGGCACCAACGCTATTCCTGAAGATGGCGGTGCGGAGAAGGACACCCCGGGCTACAACAAGGTCCGCGGTGACCGCGTTATCGCATGGGGTCGTAACTTCCTGGACAAGGCTCTGCCGCTGGTCGACGGTTCCCACGCGGACGTCACCTCTTACGACATCGTCGACGGTCACCTGCAGGCAACCCTGGAAGACGGCGCTACCTCCGGTCTGCGCGAGCCGGAGACCCTGGTCGGCTACACCGGTGACAAGGACGCGCCGGAGTCCATTTACTTCAAGCACAACGGTCTGCACATCCAGCTGCTGATTGACCCGGAGTCCCCGGTTGGCAAGACCGACAAGGCTGGCGTCAAGGACATCATCCTGGAAGCCGCTGTCACCAACATCATGGATCTCGAGGACTCTGTCGCCGCAGTTGACGCTGCAGACAAGACCCTGGGTTACACCAACTGGCTGGGTCTGAACGTCGGTGACCTCGCAGTCGAGTTCACCCGTGGCGGCAAGAAGCTGTCCCGTACCATCAATGACGACCGCACCTACACCGCGCTTGACGGTTCCGAGGTCACCCTGCACGGTCGTTCCCTGAACCTGGTCCGTAACGTCGGCCACCTGATGCAGAACCCGGCCATCCTCGACCGCGACGGCGAGGAGATTTTCGAGGGCATCATGGATGCCGTCGTCACCGCTGTGTGTGCAATCCCGGGCCTGGACCAGGACAACGCACGTAAGAACTCCCGTACCGGTTCGATCTACATCGTGAAGCCGAAGCAGCACGGCCCGGATGAGGCTGCATTCACCAACGAGCTGTTCGCAGACGTTGAGAAGCTGCTGGGTCTTCCGCACAACACCCTGAAGGTCGGCCTGATGGACGAGGAGCGTCGTACCTCCGTCAACCTGGACGCCGCCATCAAGGCTGTTTCCGAGCGTGTCGTCTTCATTAACACCGGCTTCATGGACCGCACTGGTGATGAGATCCACACCTCCATCCAGGCTGGTCCGATGTTCCGCAAGGCTGTTCAGAAGACCGCTCCGTGGATGCTGGCTTACGAGGACAACAACGTCGACTCCGGTCTGGCACACGGCCTGCAGGGCAAGGCTCAGATTGGCAAGGGCATGTGGGCCATGACCGAGCAGATGGCTGAGCTGCTGGAGCAGAAGATCGGTCAGCCGAAGCAGGGTGCTTCCACCGCATGGGTTCCGTCCCCGACCGGTGGTGTGCTGCACGCTACCCACTACCACGAGGTTGACGTCTTCGGCGTTCAGGACAAGCTGCTTACCGACGGTCGCCGCGACTCCATGGGTGACCTGCTCACCATCCCGGTAGCGGCAGCTAAGGCTGGCGAGCCGGGCGCTGACTGGTCCGATGAGGACAAGGCTAACGAGCTGGACAACAACTGCCAGTCCATCCTGGGCTACGTTATCCGCTGGGTTGAGCAGGGTGTTGGCTGCTCCAAGGTGCCGGACATCAACGATGTTGACCTGATGGAGGACCGCGCTACCCTGCGTATTTCCTCCCAGACTCTGGCTAACTGGCTGCTGCACGGTGTTGTCACCGAGGAGCAGATCATCGATTCGCTGGAGCGCATGGCCGAGGTCGTTGACCGCCAGAACGAGGGCGATGAGGCATACCTGCCGATGGCCCCGGACTTCGACAAGTCCATTGGTTTCCAGGCTGCCAAGGAGCTCATCCTCGATGGTGTGAACCAGCCGTCCGGTTACACCGAGCCGATCCTGCACCGCCGTCGCCTGGAGTTCAAGAAGCGCGAGGGCATCGACCAGGACTAATTCTTGGTCGGGCTGCGGCTGCCGAGCCTGCAATAACAAAATAGATATCCAAACTGCCGGTGTGTAGGTGGTATTGGCTAACCTCTGATGCCAATTCCGCATGCGCGCCGGCAGTTTTGTTTTTGGGGGAAGCGCACCATGATTCTCGGATTCGAGATACCCGGGTTCGCAAGCGGGGTAGGGGCAACGTTGCTAGCGTTGATTGGGAAGTTAATTGAGAATATGCAGTCTGCAACGTCCAAGGAGCTGCGACCCCCCATGACTAATTCCACGACCGACAGTGCTACCAACCTCGCCAAGGCCAAAGAATTCCTCCATAGCGCGGGCGCAATCCTCTTTGACCTCGACGGGGTAATTACCCCTACTGCCGATGTTCACGAGCAGGCGTGGGCGGACATGTTTAGCGACTACTTCGAGCACAAGGGTGTCTCGGCCTACACAGAGGAGGACTACTTCACCTACCTCGATGGCCGCCGCCGCGATGAGGGCATCGCAGCAATCCTGGAATCTCGCGGCATTTCGCTGCCACACGGTAGCGATGAGGACACAGCGAAAGACGAGACGATTGTCGGGCTCGGGAAGCGCAAAAATGATGACTTCTTGGCGCGAGTCGAGAGGGGAATTGAGGCCTACCCGGGGTCGGTTGCGCTGCTCGACGAGTTACAGGGCGCGAGGGACTCGTCGGCAAGCGAAAAACCGCAGTTGGCGGTGGTTAGCTCGTCGAAGAACGCGGTGCCGGTGCTGACGGCCGCTGGGCTGCGTGAGCGGTTCGTGGAGATTGTTGACGGCGTGGTGGCGCATGAGAACAACCTGCCGGGTAAGCCAGCCGCCGATACTTTCGTGTACGCGGCGAAGAATCTGGGGGTGGCGCCGCGCGATGCTGTGGTGGTCGAGGATGCCATCAGTGGTGTGCAAGCGGGTGCAGCCGGCGCATTTGGTCTGGTCATTGGTGTTGACCGCGGTGCTGGTGCGGAAGCGCTGCGCCGAGCGGGCGCCGACGTTGTGGTCAGTGACTTGGCGGCACTCGTCTAGGCTGGCTCGTGACAAATGGCTGAGACAAAACCGGAAGGCATCATGGCCAACGATTCGACCACGGCAGCAGTCGACGAGACTGAGCGTGTGATTCCGCAGGGGCAGGGTCACGACGCGGAGACCGCAGAGGCTGAAAAACAGGAGGAGACGGTGTCCCCAGTTCGTCGTAAGCAGCGTCGTAACTTCCCGGCGGATCGTGCGGATAAGCACCACCACCTTGTAAATGCCGAGGGACTCATGGACCGAGACATCACTCCGGTCGATGAGTGGCGTCTGATTGAGACGAAGCCGAACGGCCTCCCGCTCGGTTTGGGCGAGACGCTGTTTGCGCTGTCGAACGGGTACATCGGCATGCGTGGCAACCCGCCGGAGGGCCGTGACTCCAGTGAGCACGGCACTTATATCAACGGTCTGCATGAGACCTGGCCGATTAGGCACGCCGAGGACGCCTACGGCCTAGCCCGCCAGGGGCAGACGATTGTCAATGCTCCGGACGCTAAGGCAATGCGTCTCTACATTGACGATGAGCCCCTGCGTCTCGGCAATGCTGAGGTCAGCGACTACGAACGTAGCCTGGATTTCCGCGAGGGCGTGCTGCGTCGTCGGTTCATTTGGCGCACCCCGGGTGGCAAGCGCGTTCGCGTCACCTCTGAGCGCATGGTGTCTTTCCAGGAAAAGCATGTCGCCGCGATGAGTCTGGAAGTCGAGCTGCTGGATGCGGATGCTGCGGTGATGATTAACTCGCAGATCCTCAACCGCCAGGACGGCGAGGACGAATACCACGATGCCGCTAAGGCGCAGGGCACCGAACTGGATCCCCGTCGCGCCGAGGCGCTGGAAGACCGCGTTCTCATTCCGGCATTTCAGTCGGAATCGGCGCACGGGCAGCGCTCGACGCTGGGCTACCGCTGCGCGAACTCCGGTATGACCGTGGCTACCTCCATGGACCACACCTTTACTGTCCGCACTCCCGACGGCACGGAGCCGTTCGTAGAGATTTCGCAGTCGACCGAGCCGGATGTGGCCAGCTCCCTGTTCAACCTGGATGCGCCGGTCGGCACTGTCATACGCCTGGAGAAGCTGGTCGCGTACCACTCCTCCCGTAAGGTGCGTGCCGAAGAGCTGGCATTCCGCTGTGAGCGCACCCTGAACCGCGTCGGCCGCATCGGCATGCTGGGGCTGATGGAGAACCAGGAGGAGTGGCTCGAACGCTTCTGGGAGCGCTCTGACGTGGTCATTTACAATCAGCCGGAGATTCAGCAGGCAGTGCGCTGGAACATTTGGCAGATTATCCAGGCCGCCGCCCGCGCCGAATTCCAAGGCGTCCCGGCCAAGGGAATGACCGGCACCGGCTACGGCGGCCACTACTTCTGGGACACGGAAATCTACGTGACCCCATTCCTTACCTATACGTCGCCGCAATTCTCGCGCAATGCCATGCGTTTCCGCTGGGACATGCTCGAAGCCGCGTGGGCGCGTGCCGACGAACTGGCGCACGACGGTGCCCTCTTCCCGTGGCGCACTATCAATGGTCAGGAGTCCTCGGCCTACTTTGAGGCCGGCACGGCGCAGTACCACATCGATGCGGACATCGTGTACGCGATGATGAAGTACGTCTATGCCTCCGGCGATGAGGAGTTCCTGCTCAAGGAGGGCACGGATCTGTTGCTCGGCACGGCCAGGTTTTGGATGTCGTTGGGATTCTTTGATGCCGAGCAGCGAGAGTTCCAAATTCACAGCGTCACCGGTCCAGATGAGTACAACACGGTGGTGAACAACAACCTGTACACCAACGTGATGGCGCAGTATAACCTGCGGGTTGCTGCGGACGTCGTCAAGCAGATGAAGCGTGATCGCCCTGCTGCCTATCGCGAACTGACCAACCGCTTCGACCTCACTGAGCGCGAGGTTGAAGAGTGGGAGCAGGCCGCTGAGGCGATGTACATCCCGTTCGATGAGAAGCTCGGCATTCACCCTCAGGATGACCAGTTCCTGCTGCGTAAGCGCTGGAATCTCGACGATCCCGAAGTTGGCCCGCTGCGCCCGCTGCTGCTGCATTACCACCCGCTGACGATTTACCGTCACCAGGTCATTAAGCAGGCGGACGTCGTCCTCGCACTGTTCCTCATGGGCAATCGCTTTACGACGGAACAAAAGCGCGCAGACTACATGTATTACGATCCGCTCACCACCGGTGATTCCTCGCTGTCCGCCGTTGTGCAGTCCATTGTTGCGGCCGAGTTGGGCTTGCAGGAGCAGGCAATGGACTTCTTCCTACGCGGACTCTATGTGGACCTGGCGAACTTGCATGGCAACGCTGCCGATGGTGTCCACGTCGCATCTGCCGGTGGTGTGTGGCAGTCCCTGGTCTATGGTTTCGGTGGTTTCCGCGATCATGACGGCCGCTACAGTATTGACCCGCGTCTGCCGGAGGACTGGAGTGGTCTGACGTACCGAGTCACTATTCGTGGTTGTCGTATCCGAGTGACGGTGCGCGGCCGCACGGTGGAAGTCGTCCTGGAGGAGGGAGACCACCAGGTTGGGCCGATTATGGTCGCAGGACATGAGGTGATCATTGGTCCGGAGCCGTTGACCGTGGTGATGGCGAACTCGGATCAGAGCGAGGATTAGTCGGACGGCTTCGGCCGTACACGGTGCCAATAGGGGGGGGGATTGCCTGTTGGGGGTGGCTGTTTGGGCCTTTGGGGAATTCGGCAGGGGTAAAAATAAAGAATTTCGCAACATAATTATTGAGTATTAAATCCGTCCACCTGAGAAAAGTGGGCGGTTTTTTATTTTCGTGCTATTTATGTTGCGTTATTAGCTAGTTTGGGCGGGGGAAAAATCGGCAAAAGTCGGGGTAGGGGCGTTTTTATGGTGGGGGAGAGGGTTTATGCAGCGACGACGTCAGAAGTGGCTAAAATGCGATAACCTGAGAAAAGGCGGAGAAAAGACCTAGGTAACCTGTGAAAATCCCCACCCAAAAGGGGGAAAAATGTTTACCAGGCGCTGTGTGACTTTAGAGTGAATATGACACTGGAGGTGCCATGACTGTTAAAAGTTCAAACCGTGACGCAATCGCGCACGGCAAAATTAATGTAGAACCGCTGCGCGAGCAGCCTAAATACCCTTCATGGGCTCTGAAGCTGACCATGGCCGTCACTGGCGTGCTGTTTGGCCTCTTCGTTATTGTCCACATGCTGGGTAACCTGAAGATTTTCGCTGGCGAGGAAGACTTCAACGCATACGCGACCTTCCTACGCACTGTCGGTGCTCCGGCAGTTCCGAACGAGGGCATTCTGTGGATTTTCCGCATTGTCCTGCTGGTAGCTATTGTCCTGCACATTTTCGGTGGCCTCACCCTGGCTGCACGTGCAAAGCAGTCCCGCGGCAAGTTCCGCCGTCAGGGCATGGTGTCCAGCTGGAACACCTTTACTGCACGTTCGATGGTGATCACCGGCATCGTGCTGCTGGCCTTCATCATCTTCCACCTGCTGGACCTGACCATCGGTGCTGGCGTTTCTCCGTCTTCTTTCGAGCACGGTGAGGCATACCAGAACGTGGTTGCGTCCTTCTCGCGTCCGGGTGTTGTTGTTTGGTACATCATTGCTCAGCTCGCTCTGCTGCTGCACCTGTCCCACGGTCTGTGGACCGCTACTTCCGACCTCGGTATCACCGGTAAGCGCTGGCGCAAGGTTCTGCTGTTCCTGTCCGGCCTGCTGCCGCTGCTGGTTGTTGTCGGCAACATCTTCATCCCAGTCGCCGTCCTGACCGGTCTGGTCTCGTAGGTCGAGGAGGAAATTTACTATGACTAACACTGAAGCAACCGTCGCTGCGGACTTCCGCGCGCCGGAAAGCGCTGTCGACGGGGTCAAGATCGGCAAGGTTCTGTCCGATAACTCCCCGGGTGACAAGGTCTCCATGAAGGACCACTGGCAGTACCAGAAGGATCACGCCAACCTGGTTTCGCCGCTGAACCGTCGTAAGTTCCGCGTCATGGTCGTCGGTACCGGCCTGGCTGGCGGCGCTGCCGCTGCTGCCCTCGGTGAGCTCGGCTACGACGTGCAGGTTTTCACCTACCACGACGCTCCGCGCCGTGCGCACTCCATTGCTGCACAGGGTGGTGTGAACTCCGCTCGCGGTAAGAAGGTCGACAACGACGGCGCTTACCGCCACGTCAAGGACACCGTTAAGGGCGGCGACTACCGCTGCCGCGAGAACGACTGCTGGCGTCTGGCTGTCGAGTCCGTCCGCGTCATCGACCACCTGAATGCAATCGGTGCTCCGTTCGCTCGCGAGTACGGCGGTACCCTGGCAACCCGTTCCTTCGGTGGTGTGCAGGTCTCCCGTACGTACTACACCCGTGGTCAGACGGGTCAGCAGCTGCAGCTGTCGACTACCTCGGCTCTGCAGCGTCAGATTGGTCTCGGCAACGTCGAGATCTTCACCCACAACGAGCTGGTTGACATCATCGTCGCCGACGGCCGTTGCCAGGGTGCCATCATGCGTAACCTCATCAATGGTGAGCTGACCGTTCACACTGCTCACGCAGTTATTCTGGCTACCGGCGGTTACGGCAACGTCTACCACATGTCCACGCTGGCCAAGAACTCCAACGCTTCGGCCATCATGCGTGCATACGACCAGGGTGCTTACTTCGCATCCCCGTCCTTCATCCAGTTCCACCCGACCGGTCTTCCGGTTAACGCGCACTGGCAGTCGAAGACCATTCTGATGTCCGAGTCCCTGCGTAACGACGCACGTATTTGGACCCCGAAGAAGAAGGGCGACGAGCGCCCGGCCAACGACATCCCGGAGGACGAGCGCGACTACTTCCTGGAGCGTCGCTACCCGGCATTCGGTAACCTCGTCCCGCGTGACGTCGCTTCCCGTGCCAACTCTCAGCAGATTAACGCCGGCTACGGTGTTGGTCCGCTGAAGAACTCCGTCTACCTGGATCTGCGTGACGCAATTGAGCGCCTGGGCCAGCCGGTCATCAAGGAACGCTACTCGAATCTGATTCAGATGTACGAAGAGGCAATCGGTGAGGACCCGTACAAGGTTCCGATGCGTATTGCTCCGACCTGCCACTTCACCATGGGTGGTCTGTGGTCTGACTTCAACCAGATGACCTCCATCCCGGGTCTGTTCACCGGTGGCGAGGCATCCTGGACCTACCACGGTGCAAACCGTCTTGGTGCAAACTCCCTGCTGTCCGGTTCGGTCGACGGTTGGTTCACCCTGCCGTTCACCATTCCGAACTACCTTGGCCCGCTGCTCGGTACCGACCGCCTGGCTGAGGATGCCCCGGAGGCCAAGGAAGCACTGGACCGCGCTCAGGCTCGCCTGGACAAGCTGATGAGCATCCAGGGTAAGCACGGCGCTGAGTACTTCCACCGTCAGCTCGGTGAGATTCTCTACCGCGACTGTGGTGTGGCTCGTAACAAGGAAGACCTGGCTCGCGGTATCGAGGAGATCCGCGAACTGCGTAAGGCATTCTGGTCTGACCTTTTCATCCCGGGTGAGCCGAACGAGATGAACCAGCAGCTCGAGTACGCTAACCGCGTTGCTGACTACATCGACCTCGGTGAGCTCATGTGTGTCGACGCCCTCGACCGCGATGAGTCCTGCGGTGCTCACTACCGCGATGACCACATCTCCGAAGATGGCGAGGCAGAGCGCGATGACGCTAACTGGTGCTTCGTTTCCGCATGGGAGCGAGGCAACAATGGTCCTGCATGGGATCAGTCCGGTCACGAATTCATTCGCCACGCCGAGCCGCTCACCTTCGAAGCCGTCCCGCTCATGACAAGGAACTACAAGTAATGAAACTGCACCTTGAAATCTGGCGCCAAGCAGGTCCGAACGTCGAGGGACACTTTGAATCCGTTGACGTTGACGACGCCGTCGCAGAGATGTCGATCCTGGAGCTGCTTGACCACGTCAACTCCAAGTACGTCGAGTCCGGCAAGGAGCCGTTCGCGTTCGCATCTGACTGCCGTGAGGGTATCTGTGGTACCTGTGGTCTGAACGTCAACGGTCGTCCGCACGGCCCGGGCCAGAACACCCCGACCTGTCAGCAGCGTCTGCACCAGTTCAGCGATGGTGACACCCTGAAGATCGAGCCGATGCGCTCCGCCGCATACCCGGTCATCAAGGACATGGTCGTTGACCGCTCCGCTCTGGACCGTGTCCTCGAGCAGGGTGGCTACGTCTCCATCAACGCTGGTACCGCTCCGGATGCAGATACTCTGCACCTGAACCACGAGACCGCTGAGTTCGCACTTGACCACGCAGCCTGCATCGGCTGTGGTGCTTGTGTGGCAGCTTGCCCGAACGGTGCTGCACACCTGTTCACCGGCGCAAAGCTGGTTCACCTCTCCCTGGTCCCGCTGGGTAAGGAAGAGCGTGGCAAGCGTGCTCGCAAGATGGTTGACGAGGTCGAAGGCACCTTCGGTCCGTGCTCCCTCTATGGTGAATGTGCTGATGTCTGCCCGGCCGGTATCCCGCTGACTGCGGTTGCCGCCGTTACCAAGGAACGAGCTCGTTCGTTCTTCCGCGGTAAGGACGACTAAACTCTTTCTCGATTAGAGTTTTCCAGAAGGGACATAGATTATGGCGAATGCAGTCAAGCGTTACCAGGGCGAAGAGCACTTCGTCGACGGTTACGTGCCTCAGAGCATGAATGCCGAATACTCCTCGCTTCACAAGAGCATTACCTGGATTGGCATGGGACTCATGCTCGCCTCTCTGGCGGCTTGGGGCACCTTCATTTTCGGTCTCGCAACGACCGTTTTTGCCGACCAGACTGCTGCCTCTCACAGCAACGGTTTCCTGGCTAAGGATGCCGCCAACTACACCGACTACACCGGTGGTTGGAACTTCGACGGCAGCGTGTTCATGTGGGCTGGCCTGGTAGTCGGACTGGTTATGGTTATTGCGGGTCTGGCCTGCATCTCCATCGGTCGTCGTGACTACAAGGCTTACCGAAAGGAATTCGGCACTCACCACTAAAGGCTTGCCCCAGTTTAAAGGGGCTCGCCTCTAGGCGGATGCAACGCTAGCCTTTTGAACTAGCACCTCCACAGTTGATGCCACTGTGCACAGTGCGCTGGGGTAGGGAAGTATTGAGAAGTACCTCTCTCACCAACAGCGGACTGCGGCGCGGTGGCATTTTCGCGTTTTCGGCGCCTAATCTATACACATGGATAACAACCCCGCTAAGCTCCCGGCAGCTGTAGATACGGTCTCGGACCGTCTCGAAGTTCCCGGGCCATCACCAGAGGTTGAGGCGGAAAAACGTGCGCAACTGCGTAAGGCTAAGGCCTTCGCTACGATGCTGCTGGTCATCGCAACCGCTGTGTATTTCACATGCCGCGGTATTGAGTCTTCACACTTATCCGCAGGCGAAGTTGTGCCCGCGTGGGTGGGCTACGTTCGCGCTGCTTCTGAGGCTGGCATGGTCGGTGCCCTCGCCGACTGGTTCGCAGTCGTAGCTCTGTTCCGCCACCCGCTCGGCATTCCTATCCCACACACCGCTATCGTCCGTCGCAAGAAGGACCAGGTCGGTGAGTCCCTGGCGCAGTTCGTCGGTGATAACTTCCTGAACCCCGCTTTGATTGTGGACAAGGTGCGTAAGGCCGAGATTCCTGAGCGTATCGGCGAATGGCTGGTAGCGCCGGGAAACGCCGACAAAGTGTCCGCAGAGGTCGGTAAGTTCACCGGAAATGTGCTGGAGGCGATTAATCCTGACGATGCCGCCGCAGTGCTGAAGTCAGCAGTCATCGACGAAGTTGCAGCCCCGGAGTGGGGGCCACCAGCGGGTAAGGTTCTCGAGCAGCTGATCGAAGAAGGGCGCACCGAGCCTATTGTCCAGCAGATGGCTGAGTGGCTGCACCGGAAGTCGCTGGGCTCGCAGAATCTTATCGACCGACTCGTCGGAGAGCGCGCCCCCTCCTGGGCACCGAGCTTTGTCAACGATCTCATCGGCGACAAGGTCTATCGCGAGCTGGTTGATTGGACCTGGCAGGTGCAGCATGACCCTAAGCACGACGCGCGCCTGGCGCTCCACCGCTTCCTCACGCAGCTCGCCGTTGATTTGCAGAACGACGAGAAGACCATCGCCAAGGTCGAAGAAATTAAGACTGACATTCTTTCGTCCGCCGCTGTCACACAGGCACCGGCGAAGATTTGGGCATCAACATCCGCAAAGCTTGTCGACGCTGCCCGCGACCCGGACTCCCTGCTCCGTCGGAAGGTCTCGGAAACGGCCGCCCGCTACGGCGAGCGAATCCAGTCCGATCCTGAGTTGCGCAAACGAATGGACCGCCGTCTGGAAGCGGCTGTCGTCTTCATCGCTGAGAACTACGCGGGCGAGATTACCTCGATCATTTCCGAGACCGTCGAGCGTTGGGACGCCGATGAGGCTTCCGACAAGATTGAACTGATGGTCGGTCGCGATCTGCAGTTCATTCGCGTTAACGGCACTGTTGTCGGATCACTGGCCGGTTTGGCTATTTACACCCTGTCGACCTTGGTGTTTGGGGCTATTTAGCAGCACAACCCAGCACATCAGACCGTGTGCGTTAGCATGTAAAAAGCAATGCATCCCTGTTAAAGGAGTTGTTCCCCCGGTGCGCCTGTTACCATCTTTGCCCAGTCTTGCGGATTCGCCGCTGATGGCAATTTCCGTCTATGTGGACGTCCTGTTTCAGTTCGCCATTCCGTTTGTCATCGGCATCTTGGCGCTAATCGGTGCGGTGCTTGTCATCACCACCCGCGCGGATGCCTTTGACGCTGCAGACCGCAAGAGCCGCAACGTCTGGGCCGGCATGCTGGTCGGTTCGGCTATCTTCCTACTCCTGCCGTGGCTGGGCTGGGCAATGCTGGGCATCCCGCTGATTGCCGGACTAGTCATCACGGGGATTTACTGGTTGGATGTTCGCCCACAGATCAAGGACATTTTGTCGAACGCACAGGGCGGTTATTAGTCCCGGGCGGGTGTTAGTCCAGGGCGGGTGTTAGCCCGCACAACTGAGAAAGTGTCTGGGTTTATGACAGTTTCTGGGTGAAAAACCCGGTGATTTTGTCATAAACCCAGACACTTTCTTTCTGGGGGAGGGGATAGGGATAGGTCTGGCTCCCCGAAAACCTACTGGAACGCCACGGTAACCTACTGGAACACCACGGTGCGGTTGCCGTAAACCTGCACACGGTCCTCCAGGTGCCAGCGCAAACCGCGGGCGAGGACCTGCTTCTCCGCATCGCGACCTTCACGCTGCATGTCCGCAGCGGTGTATTTGTGGGAGACACGCATGACGTCCTGCTCAATAATCGGACCATCGTCGAGGTCCTCAGTGGCGTAGTGGCAGGTGGCACCGATGAGCTTCACACCACGTCGATAAGCCTGCAGATACGGGCGCGCGCCCATGAACGACGGCAGGAAGCTGTGGTGGATATTGATTGCGCGGCCTTCCCACTTCTCGCACAGATCCGGCGGCAGAATCTGCATGAAACGTGCGAGCACGATGGCATCCGGGTTTTCGGCGTCGACAATCTCGGCGACCTCATCGAATGCCTTACGCTTGCCGACGGCATCCTTGGGGAAGGGCACATGGTGGAAGGGAATGTCATACGCTGCGACCAGTGGCTCCAGATCGCGGTGGTTACCAATTACTGCAGCGATTTCCATCGGATAGTCGGACTGTGCGACGCGGCCGAGCAGATCCTGCAGGCAGTGGCCTTCCTTGGTCACCAGGATGACAGCGCGCTTCGGGACAGCGTTGTCGGTGACCTTCCAGCGGACCTCAGGGCCCCAATCACCGACGAGCTCAGCGAACTTCTCGCGCAGCTCTTCTACCGTCAGGTCGAGAGCGTCGGCGCGGACCGCCTGGCGAGTGAAAAACCATCCGGTCTCCGGGTCGGAGAAGAAGTCCGCCTCGGTAATCCACGCACCTATGTCGGACAGGAAGGTCGACAGGGTGGAAACGATACCGGTACGGTCTGGACAGCCGAGCGAGAAGATGTACTGGCGCTCGGTGGGAGTACCGCTATTTGCGGTGATGAGAGAGCGAGTCATTCTCGGTATCTTACCTGCTAGCTAAAGGTAAGTTCGCTCACGGTCGACAAAGGCAGATTTGCGCCCGTCAGCGTCAACGCCAGGCCCTCCCCGGTGACGTGCGCTTCCTCCACCTGCATACCGTGGCCGATGTCGTAGCTCAACAGCGTACCGCTCGCTTCTCCCAGCCAGCCGGCCAGGCCATCGAGGTTTAAGCCGAGGATTGAGCCGCCCTCCAAGTTGATTTCGATATGACCGCCGTTGGCAATCGGGCGGAACTTGGAGGTCGCAAATCCGGAGGCGAATTCAATGTTGAACAGGCCTTCGTCCGGCAACGGCGTGATTGTGGAAGCGCGTACACCGCTTTCCCGGTTAATTAGCGCCTGCAGCAGTTGAGGTGGGATTGTGACGTCTACTCGCAGCGACTCTGCCGTCGGATCCGCACGATTGCTCAGATCCACGTTTTCCAGGTGCACTTCCGCTGCCGGGTCACCGTTGATCTCCGGTGCGCCACCCAGCGCCTCCGGGTTCTTGACCTCCAGTGTGTTCGGAGTGGACAGATCCATCGAGGGCACTGACTTGGTGGCCAAGGCGAGCAGTATCGGGCGGGTGCCGAAAGAAACCTTGGGGTCTTCAGTGACCGTCGCACCACGCTCTTCGGCGGAGGTGCGGTAGCCGTCGGAAATCTCCTTGCTCACGAACATCCGGACGCCGATTTCGCCGGCGATCGCAATGAGCGCCACCACGATGATGACACCGAGGACGGTGGGCAGGACTTTGACGCTCGACGAGCGTTTAGCAGAACTCATGGTTCCCAGTCTTGCTTAACGACGGCTCCGTCGCTACCACTTATCTTCGCCCGGTATCCGTCCCCTCGGTGTCGCCCCGGAGTGCCCCCCCCCCAGTGCGCAACCTACTTAGCGACGTAGTCCGCCAGCACAGCGGTCTCAGCGTTGAGGACGCGTTCCAGGTACGGAGCTGCCTTCTCCTCGAGCTTGCCGCCGAGCAGCGGCACGTTGATGGAGAACTCGGAGTTGGTGGTCAGCACTGAACCTTCACCCTGGGCGGTGAGCTTCTGGGACGCACTGAAGGACGCCGGTACGCCCGAAGCTTCTGTGGTCACGGTGGAGGTCGCGCCGTCGTCGTTAAGCGGGCTGATGACGAACGTGCGCGTCATGCCGACCCCGGACTTGACGAACTTCTGTGCCTGCGCCGGAATCTTGTCAGCAGAGACGGTCTGGCGAATCACGACGGTGGTGCCAGCGTCGGTGGTCTCGAACTTTTCCACCTTGCCGTCAGCCGCCGAGAAACGGTTTGCGACCTTCTCCCAGAAACCGGCGTCGGTGAGGGCCTCGTAAACCTTCTCAATCGGCTGGTCGAAGTTGACGGTGTGCGTGTTAGTCGTAGTCATGCGCTTGATGATACGTAATTTGCACTACGCTAGGGGCGTGGAAAATCTCGACCAATCGCCGAACCCAATTCACCTGACCTCCGACATGGAAGAAGCCATCGATGGGCTTGCGGGGCTAGAGGGGGTGGAGCTCAGCACGCATACCGCTTTCGCGGATTTGACGACGCTCCGCCTCGGCGGGGTGCCGCGTGCCGTCGTCCGGTGTAGCACGACGGACGCTGTGGTCGATGTTGTACGCGCGCTTGACGACGCTAACGTGCCCCTCCTCATCGTGGGAGGCGGATCCAACCTGGTGGTAGCCGATGAACTCGAGCCGCTGGTGGCCGTGGTGATCGAGGCCGACAACGTGACCATGAGCACTCGCGGACACGGGCTGGAGTCCGTGTCGGCAATCGTGGAGGCCGAGGCCGGTGCGGTCTGGGACGAGGTCGTGGAGATGAGTGTCGACGCAGGTTTTGGCGGCCTTGAATGCCTGTCGGGTATTCCGGGATCGGCCGGAGCCACTCCGGTGCAGAACGTTGGCGCCTACGGTGCTGAGGTGTCGCAGGTCCTGGACTCGGTGCAGCTTTACGATCGCGCAACCGGCTCGGTCGAGTGGGTGGAACCGGAGTCTCTCGACCTTTCCTACCGCTACTCGAACCTGAAGTTCACCGCACGGGCAGTGGTGCTGGCCGTGCGGTTCGAGCTCAGTGTGGATGGCATGTCCGCGCCACTTCGCTATGGCGAACTGGCGCGGCGCCTGGGCGTCGACGAGGCCGAGGCTGCGGCTGGCGAGATTCGCAGGCCGGCTGAGTTGGTGCGCGAAAAGGTGCTTGAGCTGCGCCGGGGCAAGGGCATGGTGCTCGAAGATGCTGACCGCGATACCTGGTCGGCGGGTTCTTTCTTTACCAACCCGATCATTCCGGAGAACTCGGTGGAGGCCGTGCGTGCAAAGGTTGCCGCGCTGCGTGGGGCCGATGAGGCCGCGAATATGCCCGCATTCCCCGCTGGCCCCGGCCACGAGGGAGCCGTGAAGCTCTCGGCGGCGTGGCTTATCGAGCGCGCCGGGTTCCCGAAGGGCTACCCCGGTGACGGTGCGCCCGCACGACTGTCGACTAAGCACACTCTTGCCCTGACCAACCGCGGGGAGTCCGGCGACGGTACGCCTACGACCGCCGCCGACTTGGTGGCTTTGGCGCGCGATGTGCGCGCTGGCGTGGAAAAGGCCTTCGGCGTGACCCTGGTGCCCGAGCCGGTGTGGGTCGGCGTGAGCATCGATTAGGCCCGCGGCGGGTGGCTGATGGCCAGTGGGGGCGGACTGGAGAGGCTGGCGTGCCTGATGGGACTAACGGGGGTGATGGGGCTGACCGGGGCGCTGGGGCTGATAGAACCGCCGGGTAGTCCTCAGTTTGCGCTCCCGGGCCTTCTCCCAATGGCGGGGATAGAGAAAGTGACTAGGTTTATGACACGTGAATATTATTCACCCTCAGTTTTTTGTCATAAACCTAGTCACTAAGTCTGGGGGGGGG
>NZ_KV796535.1:181733-243732 GCF_001809225.1 Corynebacterium sp. HMSC077G07
GGGGGGGGGAGCCGGGGTCCGCCTTAAAGGGATAGGAGCCCGCTCTACTCAGGCCCCTATCCCAACTACAAAACCACCGTGAACTAATGGTGCTTGCGGTGGGAAAGCGAATCGACGCTCTGGCCCTTCTGCTCCAGCTGCGTGAGCAGCACGTCGCGGACATCGCGGCGGCGGACCTTGCCCATCTGGTCGCGAGGTAGTTCCTCCAGGTGGAAGAATGCGCGCGGCACCTTGTACCGGGTCAGGTTGTCGTAGCAGTGGTCGCGGTAGGCGTCGGAATCCAGTCGGGCGTAGTCAGCAAGGGTGATGGCGGCCACGACCATCTCGGAGCCGTCACTCTTCGGCAGGCCGACGACCGTGGCATCGGTGATGTCCGGGTGGGAGAGCAGTACTTCCTCGACCTCGGCCGGGTAGACATTGAAGCCACCGGTGATGATGACCTCCTTGATGCGGGCAACCAGCTTGATGAAGCCGTCCGACTCCATGACTCCGACATCGCCGGTGCGGTACCAACGGTCGCCAGCGGGAAGCTCAGCAGGCCCATCGGTGAAGGACTTCTCCGTTGCCTCCGGGAGGTTGAGATAACCGGCGAAAACCTGTGGGCCTCGGACGATGACCTCGCCCTCCTCGCCGTCAGCGCGGAGCTTGGTGGGATCTTCGGGGTCAACGATGGCGACCTCGGTGTCAGGGAATGGCAGGCCAACGTAGCCCGGGCGGCGGTTGCCGTCCATCGGGTTGCCGACGATAATCGGTGACGTTTCGGTGAGGCCGTAGCCTTCGACAAGACGCCCGCCAGTGAGTTTCTCCCACTTCTGCACAAGGGAAACCGGCAGGGTAGCAGCACCGCAGAAGGCGAACTTCACGCCGGAGAGGTCGACATTATCGCGCTCGGCGGCTTCGACAATCTTCTCGTAGAGAGTCGGCACACCAGGCACCCATGTCGGGCGATTGTTCTTCATCACCTTCATAATCAGCGGAATCTCCGGTGCCGGCACCAGCACCAGTTCAGCGCCAATCAGCATGGACAAGTTGGTGACAATGGTCAGGCCGTAGGCATGGAACATCGGCAGAACGCCGAGGGAGATTTCCCGCTCCTTGCCAAGGCCCGGCACCCAGGCCTTGCCCTGCAGAATGTTCGCTACCAACCCCTGGTGACTCAACTGTGCGCCCTTTGGCGAGCCCGTGGTGCCAGAGGTGTACATCATCACTGCAGTGTCATCGGCAGTGATGGATTCATCGGCCTGGAGGTCGTGGCCGTCTCCGCCGACGGCGTCGTGAAGCAAAGCGTCAAAACCCATGACCTGCGGTGCGGAGGAGTGCAGCTTAGCGCGGGCGGCGCGGAGTTTCGGCAGCGGGATCGACAGGGCGGTGCGCATGACAAACGGCAGGTCCTGCAGCATATTGACCGCGATGATGGTCTCGAGCGGGGTGTTGTTGCGGAGGTCTTCAAGTACGGGGACGATCTTGTCCCAGCAGATGGCAAAGCGGGCGCCGTGGTCGTTGAATGGGTGGCGCAGTTCGTGGGCGGTGTAGAGGGGGTTGTGCTCTACGGCAACAGCGCCGAGGTGCAGAACTGCCCAGTAGGCGATGACGTGCTGCGGGCAGTTCGGCATGAGCAGTGCCACGCGATCGCCTTTGCGTACGCCAAGTGCGCGCAGGCCGGCGGCAACGCTGCGAACCTTGGCATCTAGCTCGGCGTAGGAGGTGGAGCGACCGAAGAAGGTCAATGCCTTGCGGCGCGGGTGGTTGCTCAGAGTGTGGCGGTAGACGTCTAGGAGGGTGTCGAAGTTGTAGTCGATGTGGGGTGGGGTCCACTCCGGATACAGGTTCAGCCAGGCCTTGGAGGCCGCAGCGTTGGGTGTGGAACCGTGAGCTGGGGCGGAGTCATTTGCAGCGTGTGAGCTGGATGTATCGGCCATGGGGTCCTCCTAGGTTTTTGTTTAGCACCTGACTATGTCGTGAGGTGATAATAACCTACGACGTAGTAGGTATCGACCTCTATTGTGCCGTACGTCGCACTGCGATGCCGGAATTCCAATACACGTATTTGAGGTACTCATTTGCGGGGTTGCCCCTGGCATAGGCACTCTGGGCAGTATGAGCGAAACATTTCCGGCGGCAACGGCGGGCGCAGACGCGGCCACCTCTAACACCCCGGCGTGGCCGAACCGCATCGCGATGATCTCCATGCATACCTCTCCGCTGGAGCAACCGGGCATCGGTGACGCTGGTGGCATGAATGTCTACGTGCTGCGCACCTGCGAGGAGCTGGCGCGACGCGGTGTGAAGGTGGATGTTTTCACCCGCGCCACGCGTTCCAGCGATGGGCCGGTGATTCAGGTCAGTGAGAACTTCCGCGTCATCAACATTGTGGCTGGTCCCTATGAGGGGTTAGAGAAGTCAGACCTGGCTACGCAGATGCCGGCCTTTGCCGGTGGGGTCATTGAATTCGCCCGCAAACAGGGGATTGAATACGACCTGATCCATTCGCACTACTGGCTCTCTGGCCAGGTGGGGTGGCTGCTGTCGGATTTGCTTGACATTCCGTTTGTGCACACGGCGCACACGCTGGCGGCAGTGAAGAATCTCCATCTGGCGGAGGGAGATACGCCGGAGCCGGAGTCTCGGCGTATCTGTGAGCAGCAGATTGTGGACAATGCGTGCCGGCTCATCGTCAACACAGATGCCGAGGCTAAGCAGCTCGCGGATCTCCACGATGCCGACCCGTGGCGCATCAATGTCGTGCCGCCCGGGGTGGACGTGGAGCTCTTTTCGCCGGGCAGTGATCGTGCCACCGAGCGGTCCCGTCGTGAGCTGGGCATCCCGTTGCACACTAAGGTCATTTTGTTCGTCGGTAGGCTGCAGCGGCTGAAAGGCCCGCAGGTATTGCTGCGGGGTGTCGGTGAGCTCATGCGTCGCCATCCCGCCACTAATGTCCGAGTGATTATCTGCGGTGGACTTTCCGGTTCTGGGCTGCATGCGCCCGACGAATTCACCAATCTCGCCGCGGAAGAGGGGATCGACCACCTGGTCCGTTTCATGCCCCCGCGCCCGCCGCAGGACCTGGCGAAGCTCTACCAGGCCGCAGATATTGTCGCCGTGCCCAGTTACAACGAAACTTTCGGGTTGGTGGCGATGGAGGCTCAGGCCACTGGCACTCCCGTTGTCGCGGCGAATGTCGGCGGGCTCTCCATCGCTGTCGACGATGGGGTCAGCGGTTTGCTTGTCGACGGTCACGAGCCCGCAGCCTGGGCCGATGCCCTCGGTCGCCTGGTGGAGGACGACGAGCTGCGCATTAAGTTGGCCACCCAGGCGCGTGAGCACTCCTTGGAGTTTTCCTGGCAAAAGACCGTGGATCGGTTGGCCGATGTCTATCATCGAACCGAACTCCAAAAGGAAAATTGTCCCGGCTCTATCCGGGATGCGGGCGGCTCCCGGTAAGTTTCGTTAGCTTCAGTATCGCCAGGGCCGTAACCACAAAAACAGGGAGATGATTCACGATGAGCACGGACATCCAAGTACAGCTGAAATCCCTCGGTGAGCAGCTGGAACGCCTCGGTGTCGAGCATGGTATTGCAGACAATGCCGCCGTGGTGGTCCTGCCTGGTAAGAAGAAGCTCAAGACTATCGTCGGCCTCATCCCGGCGCCGGACTCCCTGCGTGTTGAAGCCTTCGTCTGTCGCGCGGTCGAAGAAAACCACGAGGCCGTTTACAAGTGGTTGCTACAGCGCAACCGTCGTCTGTTCGGCATCGGTTACACCATCGATGCCGCCGGCGACATCTACCTGGTCGGTCAACTGCCCGCTGAGCTTTCCGACGATGACCTCGACCGTCTCCTCGGTCAGCTGCTGGAGACGGCCGATGGGGACTTCAACCAGATCCTCGAACGCGGCTTTGCATCGGCAATTAAGCGTGAGTGGGAGTGGCGGGTTGACCGTGGGGAAAACCTGGCCAATCTGGAGCAGTTCCGCCACATGGTTGAGTAGCCGGGGGGTAGCAACCCACATAGCGGGGCAACGAACGGCGGGCTTTCCCGTTTTGGGGCACAATTAGGGGTATGAGCAATGGAAAACTGATTCTTGTCCGTCATGGCCAGAGTGAGTGGAACGCATCCAACCAGTTCACGGGCTGGGTCGACGTTGCACTGACCGACAAGGGCCGCGCTGAGGCAGTACGTGCCGGTGAGATGCTCGTAGAGGCAGGCCTGAAGCCGCAGGTTCTCTACACGTCGCTGCTGCGTCGCGCAATTAACACCGCACACATTGCCCTGGATACCGCTGACCTGTTGTGGATTCCGGTTATCCGTGACTGGCGTCTGAACGAGCGCCACTATGGTGCTCTGCAGGGTCTGAACAAGGCAGAGACCAAGGAGAAGTACGGCGAGGACCAGTTCATGTCCTGGCGTCGCTCCTACGACACTCCGCCGCCGGAGCTGTCGGATGACAGCGAGTTCTCGCAGGCTAATGACCCGCGTTACGCCAACCTGGATGAGGTTCCGCGCACGGAGTGCCTCCTGGACGTCGTGAAGCGTTTCATTCCTTACTTTGAAGAGGAAATCCTGCCGCGTCTGAAGGCCGGTGAGACTGTCATGGTGGCAGCTCACGGTAACTCCCTGCGTGCACTGGTCAAGCACCTGGACAACATCTCGGACGAGGACATTGCCGCTCTGAACATCCCGACCGGTATCCCGCTGGTTTACGACTTTGATGCTGAGGGCAAGGTTTTGAACCCGGGTGGCACCTACCTGGATCCGGAAGCTGCAGCTGCAGGTGCTGCTGCTGTTGCTGCTCAGGGCAACAAGTAAAAATGTAGGTGTTTGATAGGCCGATAAGGGGCGCAGCCAAGTGGGGCTGTGCTCCTTGGTCTATTTAGAGCTAGCTAGCGCACTGATTTTCAGCGCGCGCGGATTGTGAAAAGAGCTTAGGGTAAGACCCGTGTCAAAAATCATTATCGCCGCTCTATTAGGTGCTGCGGTTATGGCAGCTGTGCTGATTCTTGGTGGAGTTGTCTCGGGTGCCTATAACGCCGCTCGGCGTCAGAAGAGCGACGAGGAAAGTTCAATAACCACCATGGCGCAGGTCATGCACCTGGCCATTCAGAAGTCTCCGACGGGTGTGGTGGTCGTTGACATCTCACGTGATTTGATTTTGTCGAACTCCATGGCGCACAAGTTAGGGCTGGTCTATGAGCGCCGCCTCAATGACGTGGGCTGGGAAGCTGCGCTCAAGGTCTTTGACTCGCAGGAGGACCAGGAGCTAACGCTGGTGCTGCCGTCGCGCCGGGCGGGGGCGCCGGACACAATTGTCCGCTGTCAGCTAACTCCGTTGTCACTGGTGGACGACCGTTTTGTGGTGATTTATGCGGCGGATGTCTCCGAACAGGCCCGTATGGAGGCCGCGCGACGTGACTTTGTGGCTAACGTTTCCCACGAGCTCAAGACTCCGGTGGGGGCCATCAGCCTCTTGGTCGAGGCGCTGAATGAAGCTACCGACGACCCGGTTGCCGTGCGTCACTTTAGTGAGAGCCTGACGCAGGAGTCCAAGCGGATGTCGACCATGATTACGGAACTCATCTCGCTGTCGAAGCTGCAGGGGGCAGAGCCGCTGCCGGACATGTCTCCCGTGAAGGTTGAAGAGATTGTCCAAGGAGCTGTGCGTCGTAACCAGATGCTCTCGGAGCAGGCGGGTATTGAAATCACCGTTGACTGTGAGCCGGATTTGGTGGTTGAAGGTGAACGCAGCCTGCTGATCACCGCGGTGTCCAACCTGATTTCAAATGCGATCAACTACTCGCCAGAGGCCACGCCTGTATCTGTGACTGCGGTCAAGGAGGATAACGACACCGTCGCTATCCGCGTCACTGACCGCGGTATCGGCATTTCCCAGGCGAATCAGAAGCGTATCTTCGAGCGCTTCTTCCGTGCGGATAAGGCACGCTCGCGGGCGACAGGCGGTACCGGTCTGGGCTTGGCAATTGTTAAGCACGTCGCAGCGAATCACAAGGGAACCGTGAAGCTGTGGAGTCGGCTGGGCACAGGATCGACCTTCACCATTGAGCTCCCGCTGATGGAAAAGAACGGTTCCGCGTCGAATGATGGCGATGTATCTGCACGTTTGCCAATCGGCCACACCCAGCCTGCGGGTAAAATTGCGGCTAAGAAAAACGCGCAGCGCGGTACGGGCAAAACCCGTGGCAAGGATAAGGATTCCCAGAACAAGGATTCCAAGGAAGGAATGAAGTAATCCGTGACTGAGGTACTTATTGTCGAAGACGAGACGGCTTTGGCAGAGCCGCTTGCGTTTCTGCTGCAGCGCGAAGGATTCGAGGTGCGGATGGCCGCTGACGGCCAGGAAGCACTTGCAGAATTCTCCAAGGCAGAACCGGACATTGTGCTGCTGGACCTCATGCTGCCAGGTATGAGTGGCACCGAGGTCTGCAAAAACATCCGCTTAAAGTCCTCTGTCCCAGTGATTATGGTGACCGCCCGTGACACTGAGATTGACAAGGTCGTCGGCCTCGAAATTGGTGCGGATGACTATGTGACCAAGCCGTATTCCTCTCGGGAACTTATTGCCCGTATCCGGGCTGTGCTGCGCCGCGGTCGCCACGACGACTCCGACGATGTCGAGGATATCTACGAGGAGGTCTTGCGCGGCGGCCCGGTCGTGCTGGACGTCGAGCGCCATGTAGTCACCGTTGACGGCGATGATGTCGCAATGCCGCTCAAGGAATTCGACCTGCTGGAGTACTTGCTGCGCAACCGTGGTCGTGTGCTAACCCGTGGCCAGCTCATCGACCGCGTCTGGGGCTCCGACTACGTCGGCGACACCAAGACGCTGGACGTACACATCAAGCGCCTGCGCTCCAAGATCGAGCGCAATCCTTCCTCGCCGGAGTTCCTGGTCACCGTTCGCGGCTTGGGTTACAAGTTCGAGGACTAGCTCAGCAGACTGCTGCCGACAATCTCCGCCGTCGGTCTGAGAAACCCCGACTTAAACCTCGTCCGGCGCCAGCCCCTCGGCCGCTGCGCGTGTGGCCGGGTGAATCGCCAGCAGTGGGTAGCCACTCGGCCCGAAAGCCTTGGCCGCGCCCGCTATTTCTCGGGCACGGCAGTGCTCCGCCAGAATTTCGTAGCACTCTTCGCCGATGAGCTCTATTAGCTCGGACTTGTGCGTGCGCCACACCGGCTCGCCACCGGTATGTGTGGCCGGCGCGCCCGTGCAGAACCATTCAAAGTCCTCGCCGCCATCGCCCCAGGCACGACGATCGTATTCGGTAATGGTCGTGCGCAGAATCTCCTGGCCGTCCGGGCGTTCCTCCCAGTCCTCCAGTCGGCGCAGCGGCACCTGCCAACACACATCCGGCTTGACCTTTACGGGGTCAATGTCGTTGGCCATCGCCCATTGGTGGATGGCACAGCCCGCACCATTGCGCCATCCGTCACGGTTGGCAAAAATGCAGGCATTCTTCACGACCTTCGTTTTCAGAGCAGGCTCAGGCTCTCCGTTTTCGTCGTCAAGCTCGTCCCACACTAACCACGGTTCCAACGGTTCGGAGGGGTCGGTTTCGTAGGTTTCAAGCCACTTCAGAGTTTGTTCGGGGCGGTTCTGCCACCACTGGGGCTCTGCGGAGTCGCCTTCCATTCGCTTTACGACGTCAATAACCCTCTCGCGGTCTTCTTCGTCGGTGATAAAGGCGCCATGGCCACAGCATCCGACATCCGCGTTCGCGGAGTCGATGCCCTGGCAAGCGGAGGTGCCGAAAGCGCATTGATAGGAGCTCATCAACCAGGTTAGGTCGCAGGTGATGATATGTTCTGGGTCCTCCGGGTGGGCGAACTCGAACCACTCGCGGGGAAAGTCATAGGCGACTTCAGCGGGAGACGGTTGCGGTCCACGACCGGGGCGGGGGTGGGGGTGATTCACACCAATACACCGTAGACCGTCTAACCTACTAAGAGTGAGATTAGGTGTATTAGATGTAGGTAGTAATACCGTCCACTTGGTGATGGTGGACGCCCGCCGGGGCGGACATCCGACTCCGATGAGCGATTCCAAGTCGACGATGAAGCTGGTCGAGTACCTGGATAAGGACAACAACCTGTCCAAGAAGGGCATTGACAAGCTGACGGGCTACGTCGCTGAATCCAAGGAATTGGTTGAGCAGATGAAGTGCGAAGAGATGATTAGCTTCGCCACTTCAGCTGTTCGCGATGCCACGAATGCGGACGAGGTTCTCGCCCACGTTGAGAAAGAAACTGGCATTAAGCTGCAGATTCTCTCCGGTGAGGATGAGGCTCGTCTGACCTTTTTGGCAGTACGGCGCTGGTACGGCTGGTCTGCTGGTCGTCTAATCAACCTGGATATCGGTGGCGGTTCTCTTGAGCTGACGTCGGGTACTGATGAAGATCCGGAGGCCGCGTACTCGCTGCTGCTCGGTGCGGGACGGTTGACCCACGAGTGGTTCGAGACCGATCCGCCGGAGCGCAAGAAGATTGACCTGCTGCGCGATTACATTGATGCTGAGCTCGCTGAGCCAGCTCGTCATCTGCGTACGCTTGGTGAGCCGGACTTGGCTGTCGCCACCTCGAAGACTTTCCGCACTCTCGCTCGCCTGACCGGTGCGGCGCCTTCCGCTGCTGGTCCCCGGGTTAAGCGCACTCTGACTGCCGCTGGTTTGCGCCAGTTGATTGCGTTTATTTCCCGCATGACGGCGGCTGACCGTGCTGAACTTGAGGGTGTTAGTGCGAATCGTTCTCACCAAATTGTCGCAGGTGCTCTCGTTGCAGAGGCTAGTATGCGAGCATTGGGATTAGAGAAGGTCGAGATTTGTCCTTGGGCGCTGCGTGAGGGCATTATCTTCCGACGACTGGACAGTGACCTATACGGAAAGGGTTGAGATGAGCGAGGAAAAGCTCACCGTTGCCGAACTGCTGGCGCGGCGGCAGAAGGAGGGAGCCCCCTCTGAACCACCGCGGCGCCGCCGTCGACGCAGCCTTGAAGAAGGCGGTGTGTCTGTTCAGGAGCTCACCGGCTCAATCCCTCGTGTAAAGGCCGACGAACCGCGACGTGGTGCTCACGCTCTTTCCAACGCAGACGACGATCAGACGACTACGAGTGATTTGCTTGCCGACGAAGCTGCGGCCAACGCCGCCGAAGAAGCGCAGGCAACCGAACCGGAGGTAGAAGCTCCGGAGCACTCGGAGGCTGTCGCTGAGCCAGTGGTAGTTGCTGAAGGGGCGGATTCGTCGGAGCATGAGGTTCAAGCTGAGGCCGAGGCTGAAGCTGCTGATCAGGAAGAAGAGGAGTCGGAATTAGCTGAGGCTGACGCCGAAGTAGCTGACGCCGAGGTCGCTGAGGCCGAAGCTGACGAGGTTGCCGAAGTTGCTGAAGAACCGGTTGCACCGGTTGCACCGGCAGCTCCGCAGCAGGAGCAAGCCGCGCAGAGCACACCAACTGCGCAGCCAGCAGCCCCTGCGGTGCCATTGGCAATTCCGATGGAACCCCGTCCGGTCATGGTCAACTCCGAGCGTTCGGAGATTACCTACACCTTCACCGAACTGCGTGACATGGCAGACGAGTCGCAGCAGCTTGGGGAGCCGGGGCCAGTCGCTCGTGCGGTACTCACCGGTTCCAACGCTTACGACGACCGTCCGACTGCCTCCATTCCGGTTGTCCAGGACAATGTCGACGAAGAGTCCGAGGCATCCGCTGAATCGGATGACGTCGACGGTGAACAATTTGCTGAGGCTGAAGCTGCTCAGGAAACCGCTACCTTCGAGGCTGCCGACGCTGACGCCGATACCGGTGCCGCTTCCAAGGCGGCAGTGGCAGCCGCTGTCGCTCCTGAAGTTGCACAGGCAGAAGACGCACAGGCCGATATCGAGCAGGCCGAGGACGCCCCCACTGAGGCTGCACAGGTCGAGACCACACCGACCCAGGCCGCAGCTGACGAGAAGCAGGCGGAGCCCCGGGACGTCGTTAAGCGTGAAGAATCCAAGAGCTCCAAGGGCAAGGCCGTCGCGCGCGATGGCTACGCCGAGGACAATTCCCTCTCGGTGCCGTTGCTGCTAATCCAGGTCTTCGTGGGTCTGATTGCTGGTGCATTGGTGTTCCTGGGCTTCACCATGGCCTGGTCGTCGCTGCCAAAGATTGTGGTTGTCATCATGGCTCTCGTGGTCGCTGGTGGCTTCGCGGGAATGGCGAACTACCTGCGCCGTGAGAAGGACAAACTGACACCGATTCTCGCAGGACTTGTCGGTTTGGCGCTGACATTTGGCCCCTGGATTCTCTTCCAGTTGTAGTGGGGTCAACAGAATAATCATCACCTGATGCAGGGGTCGGAAGCGTAGTTTTCCGGTCCCTGCATTCGCATGTGTGGGCCAGTTTTGGCACACTTAGCGTCCATGACAAGAATTGCTGTAATTGGTGGCGGAAAGATTGGTAGCGCACTCGTCGGTGGTCTCATCGACGGTGGTGTCTCGCCCTCCTCGATTTATGTGGTGGGGCGCACCAAGGAGAGCCTGGCCGGTCTGAAGGAGACCTACGGCATTGTCGATGCCGACGACCCAGTAGGGGCCGTCGACGGTGCCGACGTGGTGTTCTTGTGCGTAAAACCGTACTTGATTATCGACATGCTCGAGCAGATTGCCGACGTGCTCGATGACTCTGAGGTCGACACCATTGTGGTGTCGATGGCGGCTGGCATCACGCTGGACAAGATGGAAAGCGTCTGTGCTGTCGGTACTCCGGTGATCCGCGTCATGCCGAATACCCCGATGCTGGTGGGCAAGGGGGTCTGTGCAGTCGCGCCGGGCCGCTTTGTCACGGAGAGCCAGACCGACGAGGTTGTCGAACTGTTGAAGAAGGTCGGCAGCGTTGAGGTTGTCGATGAGTCGCTGATGTCTGCAGTCACTGCAGTCTCGGGCTCCGGTCCGGCTTACTTCTTCCAGTTCGTCGAGGCGATGACCGACGCGGGTGTGAATCTGGGCCTCAAGCGTGATCAGGCTAAGCGTCTGGCGTCGGCTACGGCTGCTGGTGCAGCCGAGATGATGATGCAGGAAGGCGCGGACCCGACTGCGTTGCGTGCCGATGTCACCTCTCCGGGCGGTACAACCGCTGCGGCCACCCGAGTTTTCGAGGAAGAAGGCATTCGTCGCGCGGTGCATCGTGCGCTGCAGGCTTGCTATGACAAGGCCAACGAGATGGGTAAATAAGCATTTCGCCGAGTAGAGGCGGGTGTACAAGTAACCCCAATATTTGGGGCATTGGAAATGGTCAGCGGCAGTAGCTAATCCGATACGCAGGGACGATGGGTTAGTCACAACTGTCACACCATTCGCCAATGCCCCTATTTTTTATCAAAAATCGCACCGGCACCTTGCCTACCGGTAGGATATGAAAAGCACGTGCGTGTCACGATTTTCTGCAGGAGGGGAAGCCTGCAGCGCGTCGCGTGCGCTGAAGGGAATATTTACTAATGCAGAATGCAGATAAAGGCACCTTTCTGACCGTTGCAGAAGTTGCTGACATCATGCGCGTATCCAAGATGACCGTCTACCGCCTGGTTCACGCTGGCGAGCTGCCGGCAGTGCGCGTTGGCCGTTCTTTCCGCGTCCATGAGTCCGCAGTCAAGGAATACCTGGACTCCTCCTTCTACAACGCGGGTTAATTTTTTCTGCCTTTAAGCGGGGCTGTTTGACCTGAACGCATATGTCCCCGCTATGATTAATCCGATTAGTACATGGTGCTGTGCTGCGCCCCTGTTTCCTATCGTCTTCAAGTCATGAAGTATCTAGCTGTGAAGGCGGAAGGAAAAAGGGCGTGACATCTCGGCGGTTGTAAGGCCGCATTGAGTACGCCGCCATTGTGCAAGAAAAGAAATTTCCGTCAACGAATAGCGAGGTCGAGCCGATGGGTTCCGTCATTAAGAAGCGTCGCAAGCGCATGTCGAAGAAGAAGCACCGCAAGATGCTTCGCCGTACCCGCGTGCAGCGTCGTAAGCTCGGCAAGTAAGCCAGCATTCCTGCCGTTATCGCAGGAGCGCGCGTGCTGCGTCGCGTACACGTTTTAAAAGCAGAACCCGCCCGGTCTCGTTGAGATAGGGCGGGTTTTGTCGTTGGGGGCTAATCACGGGCTGCCGATTACGGGCTGCAAATGTGAAACTGTAGGAGTTTATGACACTTTCATGCCATTTTTCGAGCCATTTTTGTCATAAACGCAGTCACTAACTCTCGAGTGCGCCTAGCAGCGTTTAACTCTCCTTGTTCGCGTCCCACAGTCGCTTGCCGACGAGTCCCGCGCCCCCGACAGCTCCTGCCAGCAGTGCTCCGATCGAGAGCCACCGCATCGTGGCGAAGGTTGCGGAGCGAAAGTGGCGATAGTCGTAGATAGTCCACCCCATCTTCTGGGCGTAATTCCGCAACTTGCGGTCCGGGTTGATGGCCACGGCGGTGCCCACCATGGACAGCATGGGAATGTCGTTGGCGGAATCTGAGTATGCCGTGCAGCGAGACATGTCCAACCCGGAAGAGGCTGCCAGAGCTGCCACCGCGTGCTTCTTACCCGGGCCGTGGAGAATATCGCCTACCAGGCGGCCAGTGAACTTGCCATCTTTGACCTCGGCGACCGTGCCAAGGGCGCCGGTCAGTCCGATGTGCTTAGCGATAACCTGGGCCAGCTGCACCGGGGTGGCGGTGACCAGCCAGACCTCTTGGCCAGCCTGGATATGTAGTTCCGCCAGATCGCGGGTGCCCTGGTAAACGCGGTCGCTGATCTTTTCTTCAAAGATTTCTTCGCCGAGTTTGACCATTTCATTCACATCGTGGCCGGCGAAAAACTCCAATGCCTGTTCACGGGCCTTAGCTACGTCGGCAGCGTTTTCCGCGCCTGAGATTCGGAATTTCAGCTGCTTCCAAATCATGCCGGCCAAATCACGCTTCTTGATGAAGCCGCGCTCGACCAAACCCATGGCAAAGAGGAAGATTGATGCGCCTTGGACAAGCGTGTTGTCCACATCGAAGAAAGCGGCTGCGCCCTGATCGCGTTCGACACCTGGAATGGGCTGCGAGAGCACACGGGCACCGCCAGCGGCATCTTCGGCACCAGCTACACTGCGAAATCCCGTAGCCAGTTCTTCGCCGCCGACGTCGTAGACTTCGCCGAGAGCTTCCAGTGCATTGGCAGCCGCTGCAGCACCAGCTTCCTCCTGTGCTTCGTCATTGAGCGGAGCGAGAACTACCTGCTCGAGGAAGTTGCGGACGTTACCCTGCGAGGACGCAAGGTCACCCAGCATGTCGATGGGGAAGGGGGAGCGGTTGTCGGCACTGAACTCACTCACGGCACGAAAATCTCTTTCCACGGTGTATGCAACCGACATCCGTTATCGGAAGCTCTTGTTGAATAGTATCCGGTCTTTAGGCAAAGCTGCGCGCTGAGATTCAAGGAGCGGATGGGGCAAGGATAAGAAGAGTCACTTTTGCAGGGGAAGTGTGGGGAGGGGGACGTCGTAAAGCGAAACAGTCGACCTTTAGACTGGCCGTTATGGTGACTGTGACGGTGATGAGTAGGAAGACGTGCGGTTCGTGCGCCCGAGTGATTGCGCAGATTGAGCCGCTAGTTCGGGACCAAAATGCGCAGTTCCAGGTGGAAGACGTCGATACCGATCCGAACTTGGCCATGGAATTTGGCGATCGCGTGCCGGTGATTTTGGTCAATGATGAGGAAATCGCTTGCTGGGAAATCGATGATGATGAACTCCTGGAAGCGATAGCGGAGGCCGAATAAGTTCGGGAGACAACTCTGCCGAACTGCTAGGAGCTGCGGAGACATGGCAGAATGTGGAGTAGCGGCAAAGAAGTAGGGGAGTGCTGCGAACATCGAGGTAGAGACTAAGTAAAGTATGCCTTTGTTGTGACGAGATGGCAGAGTTGTCTAGCGTTAACAGTCATAGCTGTGTGAAAAAGCCCGTAGCGGGGCCTGTGAAGGAGCAATAGAGCGGTGATTGAGCGGTGAGTGTGCTTCTCGTCGGAATGTCGTACCGGTCTGCACCGGTGACCCTTCTTGAAAAGGTCTCCGTCGGTGAAACTGAGCGAGAGGCCATTTTGGCTCGGCTGGTCGCGGATGAAGCGATCAGCGAAGCGATGCTGTTGTCGACCTGTAACCGCGTTGAGTACTACGTGGTGGCCAACGGCTTCCACTCTGGCCTATCGGCCGTGGTCCGTGAAATTGTCGGTCGTACTGGGCTCGAACTCGATGAACTGACACCGCACCTCTATGTGCGGTACGCACAGGCCGCAGCGGAGCATGCCTTCTCGGTGTGTGCTGGTCTTGACTCGATGGTGCTGGGGGAACAGCAGATTATCGGTCAGCTTCGCAATGCTTACCAGGAAGCGGACGAAGCCGGCACCGTCGGTCGCATGCTGCATGACTTGGCGCAGAAGGCGCTGCACACAGGCAAGCGAGTCCACAGCGAAACACTGATTGATAATGCGGGCGCATCGATGGTCTCCGTGGCCATCGACGAGGCGATTGCTGCGCTGCATCCTGGGTTCAACTCTGGTGTTGACGTCGCTGAGGGTACCGATATTCTGGCCGGACGTTCGGCCCTTATCCTCGGCGCCGGTGCGATGAGTTCGCTGGCCGCCAGTTACCTGGGGCGCTGCGGCATTGATCGTCTGATTATTGCCAACCGCACCGTTGACCGGGCGCAGAACCTGGCTAACCACTCGATCGAAGCGGGCATCCCCGCTACTGCTATTGCGTTGCATGATTTCGCTGATGTCCTCGATGATGTGGACATTCTCGTCAGTGCCACCGGAGCCATGACTCCAGTGGTCTCAGCTGCAGATGTTGTCGACCACGGCCCGCTCGCCATCGTCGATTTGTCTATGCCTCGCGACGTCGCGGAGGATGTCTCCGGGCTTGAGGGGATCGCACTCTTCAACATCGAATTGCTGCAGATGACTCGCACGGAGGTTCCGGGTCGTGATGATGAGGCTGCAGCGCGCGACATTGTGGCCGAAGAGTTGGAGTCCTACCTCACGGCGCAGCGCGCAAGCGAGGTAGCACCGACTGTTCGCGCTCTGCGTGAGCGCGCGGCGGATGTGGCGGCGGCTGAGCTCGCTCGCCTGGAGGCGAAGACACCGGGTCTTACTCAAAAGGAACGTCGCGAGGTCGAGTCCACGGTTCGCCGCGTCGTCGATAAGCTCTTGCACGCGCCAACGGTGCAGGTCAAGAAGCTTTCTAGCCAGCAGGGTGGTGGCAACTACGCGCTTGCCCTGCAGAAGCTCTTCGACCTGCCCCTATCCACCCCCTCTGGCCTGTATGCTGACACCGATATCCCCGCAGATCTCATGGTAGAGGGCCGAATTGGGCGGATGCAGGGATTCGAGCAGTATGGTCTTGACAGTAGTGCCATCATTGAAGGCGTTGCTGAAACCACCAAAAATTAACACCCGGAGGGAAACATGCCTGACCCAGCGACTATTCGTATCGGTACCAGGGGCTCGGAACTGGCCACGACACAGGCCGGTCACGTCCGTGATGCACTGATTGAGCTGGGACAGCCTGCAGAGCTGGTGATTGTAAAGACCGCCGGTGACCATAACCGCCACGACCCGGTGGAAAAGATTGGCATCGGTGTCTTCACCCAGGCGCTGCGTCATGCACTCCGCGAGGGGGTGTGCGACATTATCGTGCACTCGTTTAAAGACCTGCCGACGTTGCCGGAAGACGACATGATGGTCGCAGCCGTGCCGGAGCGCGTCGATCCGCGAGAAGCGCTGATTTCCCGCGATGCCACGCCGCTGATGGACCTGCCTGAGGGGGCTCGTGTGGGTACCTCCGCGCCGCGTCGTGTCTCTCAGCTGCGTGCGCTGCGCTCCGATCTGGAACTTGTACCATTGCGTGGAAACATCGAAACCCGCATGGGGCGCGTCTCTGAGGACTTGGACGCTGTCATTCTGGCTCGCGCCGGACTGGAGCGCACGGGTCGCCTCGGAGAGATTGCGGAATCCCTGGATGTGGATGTCCTCATGCCAGCCCCGGCTCAGGGCGCCCTGGCGCTGGAGTGCCGCACTGCTGACCGCGAAATTGTGGATATTCTGCGCAAGATTGACCACCCGGTGTCCCATGCCCGCGCTGTCGCTGAGCGCGCGGTACTCAATGAGCTGGAAGCGGGCTGCACCGCTCCGGTCGCGGCCTACTCAACCGTGAGCGACAGTGGTGAACTCACCCTGCAGGCGGGGGTGTTCGCACTCGACGGTTCGCGTCAGTTGCTCGAGACCGCTACCGCAAACGTGGATAAGGCCGATGAGCTTGGCCGGAAGGTTGCGGCGGCCCTGCTCGAACGGGGTGCTCATGAGGTAATGGGCGATACCCTGCGGGAATCTCAAAAGTAGCCGGTTAGTTAATTTGGCTCAAACCCTTTATGCTAATAGGCCTGTATGCATGCCGTTGGGATAAGGGTTTCCTTCGTGTGCTCGCATGTGAGATTCAGGTGTCCACCTGCCACTTACATGCGTTGGCGCATGTCCGCTTTCTTCCTTAGAGACTCATCGGCACGAAAAGTGAACAACCAATAGAAAAGAAATCACTCCGCAACGATGAACACCTCCCTCCCCTCAGCAACGGGACGCATCCTGTTCGTCGGCGCTGGTCCTGGAAATCCCGACCTGCTGACGCTTCGCGCCCGTGAGATTCTCGCAGACACCGCTATCGCCTACGTCGACGCCGATGTCATGCCGGGGGTTCGAGAGCTCGTCGCAACCGATGTGCCTGTTCCTCCCGAGCTGCTGAAGGAAGCCGAGGAAGAGTACGAGCGCATGTGCGCCGCCGCCAAGGCCAAGGGATCTCGTCGTAAGCCGCCGCGCCCGGCACCACCGACCGCCGCAGATCTGCGCGAGCCTATCGACGATCCCAAAAAGATGGCCGAATTGCTCGTCGAAGAAGCTGCTAAAGGCAGTGACGTGGTGCGTTTGGTGGCAGGCAATCCGCTGACCAACGATTCGCTGCTGGCCGAAATCAACGAGGTCTCGCACGCCGATGTTGAGTTCCAGATTGTCCCTGGCATGTCCGTGCCCTCCACCGTTCCGGCATTTGCCGGTATCGCGTTGGGCTCGACGTACACGGAGACCGATCTCGGTCGCGCCGATGTGGACTGGGACGAGCTGGCCCAGGCACCGCAGCCGCTGGTGCTGCAGGCCGTGCAGGACGACCTGTCCGCCATTGCAACTGAGCTCGGCGAACGCGGCCTGCCGTCGTCGTTGCCGGTGTCGGTGACTGTCAACGGTACGACTCGTCTGCAGCGCACCTACGACGTCACGCTGGGCACCTTGGCGCAGCTCTCGGGTGACCTGACCGGTCCGCTGGTGGTCACGCTTGGCAAGGGTGTGGACAATCGTTCGAAGTACTCATGGTGGGAAAACCGCGCTCTCTACGGATGGAAGGTGCTGGTCCCACGTGCCAAGGCGCAGGCAGGCCCGATGAGTGCCCGTCTCGTTGCGCACGGCGCCATCCCGATTGAGGTCCCGACCATCTCAATCGAGCCACCGCGCAGCCCGGCGCAGATGGAACGCGCCATCAAGGGGCTTGTCGACGGCCGTTACCAGTGGGTTGTCTTCACTTCCGTCAACGCCGTCACCGCAGTGTGGGAGAAGTTCCAGGAATTCGGCTTGGACGCGCGCTCCTTCGCTGGGGTCCGCATCGCAGCCGTCGGCCATCGCACCGCCGCTGCCATCCGCGATCTCGGCATCACTCCGGAGCTGCTTCCGGATGACACTCGTCAAAATGCCGCGGGCATTGTCGACGTGTTCCCGGAGTACATCGAGGATCTCGATCCGGTCAACCGCGTGCTGCTGCCGCGCGCCGATATCGGCACCGATGTGCTTGTCGACGGTCTGATTGACCTGGGCTGGGAAGTTGATGATGTGGTCGCTTACCGTACCGTGCGGGCAGCGCCACCGAGTGCGGATATCCGCGACATGATTAAGTCCGGTGGCTTCGACGCAGTGTGCTTCACCTCGGGGTCGACGGTGAAGAACCTGGTCGGCATCGCGGGTAAGCCGCATGCTCGCACCATCATTGCCTGCATCGGGCCGATGGCCGCAGCCACGGCTCGCGAGTACGGCCTGCGGGTAGATGTCGTGCCGGAGCGCGCAAGCATCCCGGAGCTGGTGGATGCGCTGGCAGAGCATGTTGCGCAACTGCGGGCGGCAGGGCAGCTGCCACCACCGCGCAAGAAGCGTCGTCGTTCGCGTAAAACCAAGGACTGAGCAGGGGCGTACCGGAGCGAGTTCGCGTTTTGATTAAGGTTGTCTTTATGACTACATCTGGAGCTTCTGAATCATCCCGCGAAATCGATCTCGAACAGTTTGGATTTCCTCTCCCGATTCGTCGCCCACGCAGGCTGCGCACCAACCCGGTGATGCGTGCGATGACGGCGGAGACGACACTGACTCCGAAAAATCTCATCCTGCCCATGTTTGTTGCAGATGGGATTGATGAGCCGAAGCCAATCAGCTCCCTGCCCGGGGTAGTGCAGCATACCGAGGACTCCCTGGTAGAAGCTGTGCGCGAGGCTGTTGAGGCAGGTATCTCGGCAGTTGACCTCTTCGGTGTCCCGCTGGATGCGGACAAGGACGGCGAGGGCTCTGAGTCCTGGAATCCGGAGGGCGTACTCAACCGTGCCCTGCGTCGTCTCCGCGACGAGTTCGGGAATGACATTTTGATTATGGCCGACACCTGCCTGGATGAGTTCACTGACCACGGCCACTGTGGTGTGCTGGGCAAGGACCGCTTCGGCAACACGGTCGTTGAGAATGACCGCACGCTGATTAACTACATCAAGATGGCCGTTGCGCAGGCCGACGCCGGTGCCCATATCGTGTCCCCTTCGGGCATGATGGACGGCCAGATTGCCGCAATTCGCGAGGGCTTGGATGCCGCTGGCCATGAGGATGTCTCCATCATGGCGTACTCGGCAAAGTACGCCTCCGCCTTCTACGGTCCATTCCGTGAAGCTGTGGGCAGCTCGCTGCAGGGTGATCGCCGTACCTACCAGCAGGATCCTGCAAACCGTCGTGAGTCCCTGCTTGAAGTGCAGCTCGACGTTGACGAAGGTGCGGACATGGTGATGGTCAAGCCGGCCATGAGCTACCTGGACATTCTGCGCGAGGTCGCGGATATGTCGCCGGTGCCGGTTGCCGCCTACCAGGTCTCTGGTGAGTACGCGATGATTCACGCCGCTGCCGCCAACGGGTGGATTGACCTGGATGCTGCGATGATGGAGGCAGTACTGAGCATTCGCCGTGCCGGTGCGGAGCAGATTTTGACCTACGCAGCGGTGGACTTGGCGAAGAAGCTGCGCGCCCAGTTCTAATTCGCTCGGGTGAACGTGCAGTAGCAAATATCGAGAAGTGGACGGATGACTAAAGAAGAGAAGAAGCCCGCAATTCCCGAGCAGGTCGAGGGAGCTAGGCAGGCGTGGCGGGTTACGGCCGTGTTGCAGCTGCTCGTCGCTGCGGTAGCTACGGTGACCTACTGGCTGCATCCGGAAATGCTGATGAGCCCCTCAACCGCTAAGGAGAATTTCCCGGGTTTCAGCGAGGGCCAGATTGATGCTGCCATGAAGGCGACTATCGTTATCGCGTTCTTTTTCGCAGTGGGGCTTTGCATCGCGTTCTTCGCCATTATCGAGCGAATGCGCAAGGGGAGCGAAGGTGCTCGCACCGTGCTGGTTATCGGCTCGCTTTACCTGGCACTGTCGGCGCTGATGTCCTTCTTCTCTTCTACGGCTTCAGAATCGGGAGTGCCGGCATCCCTCGTTCTTATCAGCGGAATTGTGCGAATCGCCTCGGCCACTGCCGCGGTAGCGGGTCTAGTGCTCGCCGCTTCGAAGGAATCCAAGGACTACTTCGATCATCAGCGCCCGTCGAAACCGTGGACCCCGTCCGCTCCGGAATCGCATCTGCCGAGAGCGTCGAAGCATGGCGCTGATCCAAAGCGGCAACAGCAGCTGGGCCAGTCACAGCCCAAGCAATCCAAGCAGCCTGAGGAGTCCAAGCGATGATGTCCCTGCCGAGTCGGCCCTGGCAGTGGGTGCTCTTCGTCGCGCTCATCGCCCAGATTGTCCTGAGCTTGATACTGGTCACCGGCGACTATTCGCAGGCTCCCGCCGCCGTTGGCCGCGATATCTACATCGTCGCCGGTGTGACGCTGGTCTGCTCGCTTATTGGTAGCGGCTGCTTGCCGACGGCCACTGAGTTCAAACTCTCCCGGAACTGCCTGCTCATCATGGTGATTATCACGGCTCTCGCCATGTTCTTTGCCATTATGGCTGGAGCGCTGACTGTATGGGTTATCGCGCCCAGCCTGGCGATGGCGTGTGGACTACTGTTGCTCTATCGTGAATTAGCGCTCACGCGCGCCAACCAGCCACAGGATTAGACGGAAAGTTTCAAAGGCCATGAGTGACACCGGTGAGTTTGATTTCTCTCTGGACAATCGCGTTGAACAAGCGATTGTGGATGCCAAGGTCGCTGCTCGTAAGGCATTGCCACGAAGCCGTCAGGACATCGACGAAGAAAGTGCCCATCAGCGGCTTGCACACCGCAGAGGCCAGTCCAACACAGCTTTCGCACTCATCCTGGAAAACTTGGAAAACGCCGAGAGCGCTGAGCGTGCTGAGCATGTTTTGGAATCCTTTCCAGATGTGACCGCCTCTGTGGTCTACAAGCCCGGACGCGCGTGGATTACCGCGCCCGATACCATCGATCCGAATCAGTTCATCGAAGCTCTCCGCGAAATTGGGGTCGAGTCGTACCTCACGCGCAGCACGCTTCGGCGTCGTGCAACTCGGCTGGATGTGTCACAACATCGCCGTCCCGCTGTTCCGGCTGCCGCTCAACAGAATGAGGAGGAGCGCATTCGCCGTCGTGAAGCGGCCTTGCGCCGAAGCGGCGGTGGCGCGGAAGTACTGTTCACGGCGCGTGAACTGGTGACCAAGCAACGCTTTTGGGGAAGCCTGTTCCTATCGATTCCGGTGCTGGTGACGTCGTTGAACGTCAACTGGCAGTTCCCGGGTTGGCAGTGGATGTGTCTTGTGCTGACCACGATTGTGGTGTGGTGGGGTGGTTGGCCGTTCCACCGGGCAATGGCGGCGTCCCTGCGTCGGCGGATGTCGGCGCTGGATGGGGCGAGCTCCATTGCCATCCTGCTGGCGTGGCTGTGGTCGCTAGCGCAGCTTATCTTTGGTCCCGCGGGACAGATTGGATATACCACTGCGCCCACTTGGTTTGCTTTCAACTACCGGGAAAGCGCCTCGGCAGAGGTGTTTTTCGACGTTGCCTGCGGTCTGACTGTGCTGTTGCTAACAGGTCGCATGTTTACGCGCTACAACAAGGTGCGTACTGGACAAATCTTGCGCAACCTGCGCATTCCAGCTGAGCGAAACGTGACAGTCGTGCGCAAGAGCGCTAAATCCGCGGAGCCGAAACGGGTGGAGGTGACGGTCGCGGAGCTCAATATCGGTGATGACATCGTGGTTCCACCGCACTCGGTGATTCCGGTTGATGGCTCAGTCATCGGTGGTGCGTCCACGATGGATGCGCAGCTACTCGGTATCGGCGTTGAACCGCAGAAGGTCAAGGTCAATTCCAAGGTTTGGGCCGGTGCAATCAACCTGGATTCGGAGCTCAAGGTGCGCGTGGAACGCACCGGTTTCAAGACCCGGGCGTCATCGATAGCGCGCTGGCTTCGTCAAGCGGTTCGAGAAGAAACAGTGATGCACCAGACCGCAGTGCACTCGGCATCAGAGCTGGTGCCATGGACGCTGTCGTTGGCGGGCGTGGCTTTTTGCGGCTGGTGGCTGGCGACTGGCACGATGAGCGGTGCCCTCGCGGTGGCGCTGGCTATGCTCTCGGGCATCGCGCCGGTGGCATTGGCAATGTCTACGTCGACCGTGCAGCGCATCGGGATTCTGGCCGGTGCTAGTAACGGAATCTTGATTCGTGGCAATGAGACTTTCCGAAAGCTGGCCGCTGCCGATGTGGTGATTTTTAACCGAGTTGGAACGCTGACCGAGGGTGACACCCACGTGCTCGGTGTCGCCGCTGAGCGCAATGAAAATCCGGATCTGGTTCTGCGTGTGGCGGGCGCTCTCATGATGGAGAGCAACCACCCGGCATCAGCGGCAATCGTGCGCGCGTGCCGTGTATCCCGCGACGCCGGTTCCGGCGGTGGCGAGGTGCCGCACTGGATTGAGACTGTACACGTCGCAATTGCGGAAGACGGTGCGTTCGTTGGCCAGGTAGAGATCCCGGTGAAGGACTCGGACGACAAGTTGGAGATGCGCTTTGTTGAGGGGCGCGTTTGGCGTCCGCGTGATCTCACTGCACTCAGCGAGAAAATGGCCGTGGCTGCGCTCAGTGGCGGTACTCCGATGGTGGTGTCGTGGCGTGGCAAGGTCCGTGGTGTCATCACCATTGGTGAGGACATTAAGCCCGATGCGGTCGAGAGCATTGACCAGCTTGAGGATATGGGCGTGGACACCATGATGATCACGCGAGATCCGTATCCAGTAGCCCGTCGTTTTGCTGACCGGCTGAATATCTCACGAGTATTCGCGGGCATCATTGCCTCCCGCAAGGCCATTGCGGTGCGTTCGGTCCACAGTGACGGCGAGACTGTCGTGATGGTTGGCGACAAGGACATCCGGGACTCTCTGCGTGCCGCTGACGTGGGTGTTTTGATGGACAACACCGAAGGCAATCAGAATCTTGATGTTGATTACGCCGATGTCGTGGCACTGCGTAACAACGTGTTGTCGATTCCGGAGGCCATTGAAATCGCACGTGCTGTGGTGCGGATGATGGACTCCAACATCTACTTTGCGTGGTTCTACAACGTTGCGGTCATCCTGCTGGGTATGACCGGTATGATTCACCCGCTGCTGGCATCGCTTTTGATGATTTTCTCCAGCTTGTGGATCGACTGGCGATCCCGTCGAGTGTCCTCTCGCCGCAAGCATCTATTCAGGGTGAAGCTGGGACGTTGGTAGGGCAGGGTAGCCCTTCATCCGAGTGGCCGTCTACGATGGTCACCGTGACTCAAGACATTAATGCTCCTCATGTCCCAGAAAACGTTGAGCTCACCGATCGTTCGGCAGAGTTCTTTACGCAGGCTCAGGCAGTGACGCCGGGTGGCGTGAACTCGCCGGTCCGCGCCTTCGGTTCCGTCGGTGGCACCCCACGTTTCATTGACCACGCCGCGGGCTCTCGTCTCGTGGATGTTGATGGTAACGAATATGTGGACTTGGTCTGCTCGTGGGGTCCAATGATTCTGGGCCACGCGCACCCGGCAGTGGTGGAGGCCGTTCAGAGCGCCGCCACTCGCGGTTTGTCTTTCGGCGCTCCGACGACGGCTGAGACCGACCTGGCTCGTCACATCGTTGAGCGCACGTCGGTAGATGAGGTGCGTCTGGTCAACTCCGGCACTGAGGCCACTATGTCCGCAGTACGCCTGGCTCGCGGTTTCACTGGCCGTTCCAAGATCATCAAGTTCGCCGGCTGCTACCACGGTCACGTGGACGCGCTGCTGGCATCGGCCGGTTCCGGTGTCGCTACTTTTGGTCTGCCGGATTCGCCGGGTGTCACCGGTGCATCGGCTGCCGACACCATTGTTGTTCCTTATAACGACATTGAGGCCGTCAAGGCCGCATTCGCTGAGAACCCGGGCGAGATTGCCTGTGTCATCACTGAGGCGGCAGCGGGCAACATGGGTACCGTCGCACCGCAGGACAACTTCAACGCGAAGTTGAAGGAAGTCTGCCACGCAGACGGCGCACTGCTGATTCTCGATGAGGTCATGACTGGCTTCCGCGCTTCCTACAACGGCTGGTACGGCATTGATGGTGTGGCCGGTGACCTGACCACCTTCGGCAAGGTCGTCTCCGGTGGTCTGCCGGCAGCTGCCTTCGGTGGTCGCCGCGACGTCATGGAGTACTTGGCTCCGAACGGTCCGGTGTACCAGGCAGGCACACTCTCCGGTAACCCGGTCGCTATGGCAGCTGGCCTGGCCAACCTGGAGAATGCCACGAAGGATGTCTATGACACCGTCGCAGCCAATGCAGATCGCCTGGCCACGATTCTGTCCGACGCCCTGACCAAGCAGGGCGTGGCCCACCACATTCAGCGTGCGGGCACGATGCTCTCGCCACGCTTCGCCGAGGGCGAGGGCCATAACTTTGAGCAGATGCAGGCAGCGGATACTTTCCGCTACCCGGCTTTCTTCCACGCCCTACTGGCCAATGGTGTCTACCCGCCGGCTTCTTGCTACGAGACCTGGTTCGTCTCCGCTGCGCTGACCGACGCCGACTTCGAGATTATCGAGCGTGCAGCAGCCCGCGCGGCCGAGGCGGCGGCAACCGCCAAGCCGGAGTAGGTGACACGTGCCGAACAAGACCAATTCGCAGGCAGCACAGCAGGAATCGCAGCCGACACAGCCGGAAAACCAGGCGTCTAAGCGTGCAACAAAGCACGCCAAGACCACGGTCGTACATCTCGTCCGCCACGGCGAGGTTTATAACCCGGATAAGATTCTCTACGGTCGCCTGCCCGGCTGGCACTTGTCTGAGCGCGGTCAGCGTCAGGCAGCGGCCACGGCCTCGTCCTTCGAAGGCCACGACATCCGCTACTTCGCCTGTTCCCCGCTACAGCGCACGCAGGAAACCTCACGGCCCTTCACCGAGATAATCGGCATGAAGCCGACCCTGGATGAAGATTTGCTGGAGGCTGGCAACTCCTTTGAGGGTTTACACATCAAGGGCATTGACTCCGCACTGTGGAATCCGAAGTACTGGCCACGGCTGCGTCGTCCGAGCGTGCCCAGTTGGGGCGAGCCCTACGAGGAGATCGCGGACCGTATGTTCCACGCCATCGAGCGAGCCCGCGAGGCCGCCGAAGGAGCGGAAGCGGTGCTGGTGACGCACCAGCTGTGCATCATTGCAGCTCAGCGTCGTGCGCGGTACTTGAAGCTCGCCCACAACCCGGCAACTAGGCAGTGCGATCTGGCCAGCGTGACCTCCTTGGTCTTCGTCGGCGACACCATTGTCGACGTGCGCTACAGTGAACCGGCCGGTCACCTGTAAGGTGAATAAATAGTTTTGTTGAAGTTTCACTGACCCCCGGAAGGTGGCACCCCAAGTGGCCAAGGTCTCATCGTCCCGAATTGCAGCAACGCTAGCGGCAGCAACTCTGTCTCTGTCGCTCGCAGCATGTAACCCCGGAGATTCAGTGGGACACGATGCCGTTGCCGTCGGCGGTCAGTTCGAGTTTGTTTCTCCAGGGGGTCAGCAGATCATTGACTACGCACCCGAGGAGCGCAAACCGGTCGGCAAGGTGTTCGGTCCTTCTCTAGAGGACGACGACAAGAAAATCTCCCTCGATGACTTCAAGGACCAGATTGTGGTCCTAAACGCCTGGGGGCAGTGGTGCGCACCGTGCCGATCCGAATCGGATGACCTGCAGTATGTCCAGGAACAGATGGAAGAGCAAGGTATCGGCACCGTTCTCGGCATCAACGTCCGCGACAATGTCCGCCAGGCTCCCATCGACTTTGTGAAGGACAACGGCATCACCTACCCGTCCATCTATGACCCGGCCTTCGTCAACGCCAGCGCACTCGGCGGCATCCCGGCTTCGGTGATTCCGACAACCATCATTCTGGACAAGCAGCACCGCCCGGCCAAGGTCTTCCTCCGCGAGGTCGATCACACCATGCTGATGAAGGCTGTTAATGAAGTGAAGGCGGAGGGCTAGGCCCCAGCATGGGAACTCTTGCCATGGACACGATTTATCTTGCCGATGGCATCGGCCAGCAGTTCGCCGACGCCGCCACCGGCGGTCCCATCCTATTAGGCCTGCTCGCTGCTGCGCTGGCTGGTCTCGTCTCGTTTGCCAGCCCGTGCGTCATTCCGCTCGTGCCCGGTTACGTCTCGTATCTCACCGGTCTTTCCGGAGCATCGGGGGCGCAGGGCCAGGGCTTGACGACGGGCACTGCGGACGCAACCGCCGTCGATAAGCGTGACGGCGATGGAGGGCGTGGCAAGCGTTCCGCAACTGCCCGCGTCGGCCTGGCTGCGTTGCTGTTCGTGCTGGGCTTCACTGTCATTTTCGTGCTGGGGTCGGCCTCAATTTTCGGGCTCGTGTCCACGCTGCGTCTGCAGGCGCGCACGCTGACGATTGTCGGTGGCGTGGTGACCATCGTGATGGGACTCGCCTTCATGGGCATGGTGCCGGCGCTGCAGAAGGACACCCGCATGGCGCCGAAGCGCTGGACCACGTGGCTGGGAGCGCCACTGCTTGGCGCGGTGTTCGCGCTGGGGTGGACGCCGTGTCTGGGCCCGACGCTGACTGCAATTATTTCGGTGTCCGCGGGCACGCAGGGTATGACCGCGGCCAGGGGAGTGGCGCTGATTATCGCTTACTGCCTGGGGCTGGGGCTGCCGTTCATTTTGGTGGCGCTGGGGTCGGCACGCGCGATGCGTGGAGTGGACTTCCTGCGTAAGCACTCGCGAACTATTCAGCTCATCGGTGGTGTGGCGCTGGTGCTGGTCGGAATTGCCCTGGTCACGGGACTGTGGGATGTTTTTGTTGCCTGGGTTCAGGCCGCTTTTATTACTGATACGGTAACGCCAATTTAGTGAAAGATTTTTCGATGTCGGTGAATTGGAATAAGGTACGACAGCCCTTCCAGCAGGTCTGGAACTGGTTGACCAGCATGCGCACAGCGCTGATTCTGCTGTTCATCCTCGCTTTCGCAGCGGTTCCGGGCGCCCTGTTGCCACAGCGCTCGCTGAATAAGGACAAGGTCGACCAGTATCTAGCCGCCAACGGCAAGACCGCCGAGATCATGGATAAGCTGCAGCTTTTCGATGTCTTCTCGTCCGTCTGGTTCGTCGCCATCGTGGCATTGCTGCTGATTTCCCTGGTTGGCTGCATTATTCCGCGCACCATCGACCACTACAAGGCCATGAAGACGCCACCGGCCAAGGCGCCGAAACGGTTGGCGCGTCTTCCGCTTCACGACGAAGCCGTGGTCGATGCCTCTGCGGATGAAGTTTCTAAGCGGGTGCGTGAGCGCCTGAACAAGTGGGCGTTGACCGAGACTCCAGCAGATGAAGATCGCGCTGGGGCACGATCCTTTTCCGCGGAGAAGGGATACCTGCGTGAGTTTGGCAACCTGGTGTTCCACCTGGGCATTGCGCTGCTGATTATCATCGTCGGCTTGGGCCGCATGATCTATTACGAGGGTCAGGTCATTTTGCTGACCAACACCGGCACCGAGATTTCTGACGACAACGTCAATAGCGCGGTGGGCGTTCCGTTCTGTAACACCGCTGCTGCGAACTATGACTCGCTGCGTGCTGGCAACACCTTCGACGGTACAACTCTGAACCCGTTCTGTATTCAGGTCGATGACTTCTTCGCCGATTACCTGCCGAACGGTCAGGCCAAGATGTTTACCTCTCATATCCGATTCGCAGAAGAAGAGGATATGCGCAAGCCGGTCGATGAGTGGGAAAAGACCACGCTGCAGGTCAACCACCCTCTGCGCATCGCCGGTGACCGCGTCTACCTGCAGGGGCACGGCTTTGCGCCTGCGTTCAAGGTGACCTGGCCGAATGGCGAGTCGCGTACGTCGATTGTCCAGTTCCGTCCGGATGATCCGACCTTCTTCCTGTCCTCTGGTGCGCTGCGCTTCGACCCACCAGCAGGCATGTACCCGGACTTGTTCGAGCGCCGCCAGAACCAGATTGCAATCGAGGGACTGTTCGCTCCGACCGCGGAGTTTACTGGTGAAAAGGGTGCTCTGCTGCAGTCCTCTTACCCGGCGATGCAAGACCCGGCCGTGGCTGTCGACATCTACCGCGGCGACGCGGGCTTGGACACCGGTCGTTCGCAGGGGCTGTTTTCCCTCGACCGCGATCTGATGCACTCGGGTCAGCTGGCTAAGGAAGCCCGCGTCAACCTCAAGCAGGGCGAATCCACCGAGCTTGCCGACGGCACCAAGATTGAATTCCTCGGTGCGAAGGAATTCGTCAACTTGCAGGTTTCGCACGATCCCACGCAGTTCTGGGTGCTGGTGGCAACTGTGGCCGCACTGGCGGGCATGGTTCTTTCGTTGGGCATTAAGCGCCGACGTGTTTGGGTGCGCATGTTCCCGCTGGAAGATGGCCGCACTCGCGTTGAGTTCGGTGGCCTTGCCCGCACCGACAAGGCAGGTTGGGGCGAGGAGTTCCAGTACATCGTAGATGACATCCTGGAACGTGACAGTGATGACGAGGATGCTGCTGACAACAATGCTGCGACCGACGAGAGCGCGGACGACAAGGACAAAAGCTAACTGACCACTAAGTCTGGTCCATCATTACTGCAGGGTGAATGCGCGGGGGCGAGAATTGCGCCTCCGCGCATTTTTGCGTCCCCCGTGTCCCCGGTCCCCTTTTGCTTAGTCCTGCTTTAGTACTAGGGTTTGAAGAAGTATTCCGCTAATTCCACACTTTGGAGCCAAGTACATGCTCGTCAATAAGACACTGGCGCAGTTTTCGGACTGGTCGTACTTCACGGCCTTCGCCTTTTATCTTGTGGCCTTTGTTATTTCCATTGCCTACTACAGTCGTCGTATCGCGGCCGCTGAAGCGAAAAGCCAGGTTGCGGAACGCGAGCTGGTAGCCGCCGGTGCGGGTGAGGGAGCTACCACCGCTAGTGTTGCTGACTCGGGGGAGTCGGCGACGAAGTCGTCGGCAAGCGAGCCTAAGAACCAGGTGCTGACGAACCGACTCGGCGTTGTGACGGAAATGCTGATTTACGTCGGGGTGGCCGTGCACTTTGCATCGGTGCTGCTGCGTGGCCTGGCCGTGCAGCGTTTCCCGTGGGGCAACCTCTACGAGTACGTATCAGTTTCAATCCTCTTTGCTATGGCAATTGCAGCTGGCGTACTGCATCGTGAAACCATGCGTGTGTTCTGGCCGTGGCTGTTGGCTCCGATTCTGGCGCTGATGTTTTACGGTGGTAAGAACCTATATGTTGAGGCTGCTCCGGTGGTGCCGGCACTGCAGTCGATTTGGATTCCGGTTCACGTCTCGATTATTTCTATCGGGTGCAGTATCGCACTGATTTCCGGTGTTGCCTCGATTCTCTACATGCTGCGGATGTACAACCGCGAGGGCAAGGAAAAGGGCTTCCTGGGCAAACTGGTCGCGCCGCTGCCGGATGCTCAAAAGCTGGATGCGATTGCTTACCGCACCGCTATTTGGTCCTTCCCACTGTTCGGTCTGGGCATTGTGCTGGGCGCTATCTGGGCCGAGTCCGCATGGGGTCGTTACTGGGGCTGGGACCCGAAGGAGACCACGGCGCTGATTACCTGGATTATCTACGCCCTGTACCTGCACGCTCGCGCGACTTCGGGTTGGCGTAATACCAAGGCCGCGTGGATCAACATCTTCGGTTTTGCCACCATGGTGTTCAACCTCTTCTTCATCAACCAGGTGGTTTCGGGCCTGCACTCCTACGCTGGTCTGAACTAAGTCTTCACACTTGTACAAAGCCGGCATCGCCGGGTGAACTAGAATCGCTTCCATGCGCGTTCTCGTCACCGGTGGTGCCGGCTTTATTGGTTCCAACTTCGTTCTCCGCACTCTGGCTACACGGCCCGATGTGAATGTCACGGTGCTGGACGCTTTCACCTATGCCGCGAACCCTGCGAGCTTGGATGGCGCGGACTGTGAAATCATCCGCGGCGATGTTCGTGACGCGGAGCTGATCGATCGCCTCGTGCCCCGCTTCGACGTGGTCGTCCACTTCGCCGCAGAGAGCCATAACGACAATTCGCTGGTGGATGCCGATCCCTTCGTCACCACTAATGTCATGGGCACCGTGAATCTGGCCAAGGCTTGCGCCACCCACGACGTCCGCCTTCACCACATCTCCACCGACGAGGTCTTCGGCGATCTCGCTCTCGACGATCCAGCACGCTTTACGACGGCCACCGCGTACAAACCCTCCAGCCCCTACTCGGCCTCCAAGGCTTCAGCGGATCACTTTGTCCGGGCGTGGGTGCGCAGCTTCGGGTTGGTTGCGACGATTAGTAACTGCTCGAACAACTACGGGCCGAGGCAGCATCCGGAGAAGCTGATTCCCCGCCAGATCTGTGGTCTGTTGCGCGGTCGTAGCCCTCGCGTGTACGGCACTGGCGAGAATGTTCGGGACTGGATTCACGTCGATGACCACAACGACGCGGTCTGGGCAATCTTGGATTCTGGCGAGGTGGGGGAGACCTACCTGATTGGTGCCGATGGCGAGCGTTCCAACCTCGACGTGGTCGGAGACATCCTGGAGGGCTTCGGTCGTGAGCGGTCCGACTTTGTCCATGTCACTGACCGCCCGGGGCATGACCGTCGTTATGCGATTGACCCCGCATCCATCCGCAGCCTTGGCTGGCAGCCGCGCTACCAAGACTTTTCCGCGGGGCTCGCCGAGACCATCGACTGGTATCGCGCCAACGAGTCCTGGTGGGCGGCGGCCTACGATGCCGCTGAGGCTGGCTACGCGGAGCGCGAGCAGGAGTTGTAGTTCGCTGCTGGGGCATGCCTAGCGAACCCTCAACGCACACTCAGTGCACACTCAACGCGTGCCACAGCCTCAGCCCGGGCGCCCCGTCTACACTTGTTACCCATGAGCCCTAAGAGCACATTCCAGCCCACTTCTATCGACGGCGTTTTCACCTTCGAACCGGTCATCCACGGCGACAGCCGCGGTAGTTTCCACGAGTGGTATCGCCTCGACGCATTCGCCGAGGCCACGGGCTACCCGTTCTTCCCGGAGCAGGCCAACATGAGTGTCTCCGCCGCAGGCGTTGTCCGTGGCCTGCACTTCGCTGACGTCAGCACCGCGCCAGATGGCCACCCCGGCCAGGCGAAGCTGGTTACTTGTCCCGCGGGCCACATCCTCGACATTGCGGTTGACCTGCGTCGCGGCTCCGATACCTTCGGCAAGGTCGAGGTTTTCGAGCTCGACAGCAAGACCCGCCGAGTGGTCTATCTGCCCAACGGCATCGGACATGGCTTCGTCTCGCTTGCCGACGACTCTGTGCTCACTTACCTCACTTCCACCGGTTACAACCCGGAGGCAGAGCGTGCTGTTAGCATCCAGGACCCGACTCTCGGAATTGACCTGGCTGCGCTGCTGGCCAAGGGTGGTCTCACCGACGCGGACATGATTCTCTCCGAGCGCGATCAGAAGGCTCCGACTATCGAGCAGTTCGAGGCCGAGGGCAATAAGCTCCCCAGTGAGTTTGACTGCAAGGATCTTGAGAACATGGCTCGCGACGAGTGGGCAATCGCCAACGAAGCGGCCGGGCAGTAAGGCAGAAAGGCGCGAGCACTATGAAGGGCATCATCCTCGCAGGTGGTACGGGCTCTCGGCTGTTTCCCATCACACTTGGCGTAAGCAAGCAGCTGGTTCCCGTCTATGACAAGCCGATGATCTACTACCCGCTGAGCACGCTGATGCTAGCGGGAATCAGGGACATCCTCGTCATCACCACGCCACATGATGCCCCGCAGTTTGAACGCTTGCTTGGCGACGGCTCGCAGTGGGGCCTCACCCTCACCTTTGCCACCCAAGACGAGCCCCGTGGTCTCGCTGAAGCGTTCATCATCGGTGCGGACCACATCGGCGATGACTCCGTTGCCCTCATCCTCGGCGACAACATCTTTTACGGTGCTGGCTTGGGCACGCAGCTGCGCCGCTTCCATAACGTCGATGGCGGAGCGATCTTCGCCTACTGGGTCGCAGATCCCACAGCCTATGGAGTCGTGGACTTCGACCAAAGCGGCAAAGCCGTGGCGATCCAGGAGAAACCGAAGAAACCACGCAGCCATTTCGCGGTGCCTGGTTTGTACTTCTATGATGCCGAGGTTGTTGAGATAGCTCGCTCGCTGCAACCGTCGTCACGCGGCGAATTGGAAATCACGGATGTTAACCGCGCCTACTTGGAGCGCGGGAAACTGCAGGTAGAGGTGCTGCCGCGCGGCACGGCATGGCTGGACACGGGCACGGTGGACAATCTGATGGCCGCGGGTGATTTCGTGCGCACGATTGAGCAGCGGCAGGGGCTAAAGATTGGCTCGCCGGAAGAGGTGGCGTGGCGCATGGGATTCATTGACGATGCTGCGCTTAGCGCGCGTGCCGACGCCCTCAGCGCCAGTGGCTACGGGGAATATCTACAGCAGTTGTTGCTGCGTGGCAAGGACGTTTAGTCAGTTTCGCCGGGATTATCGGGGTTGTCGTCCTGCTCCCGTTCGCGCCGCTCCTGCAGCTCCTGCTCACGTTTACGGCGATCGAATTCGGCCTTCTTGAGCTTCCAGAGAAACTCCGGATCATCGTCGGGAGCGAGCGGACGGGGTTCCGGTTGCGGAGCGGAAATACGTCGCATGCCGTTGCCGCGACTGCCGGGGCCAAATGCCTTCCACAGCATGACTACGACAAGGATGATGAACAGCAGCAGAATGAGCCGACCCATGTAATAGCTAACCTCCTGGATTTACCGACTAGAATACGCAACGAGTCCCGTAGTGCCCACGAGGGGTATCGCACTGCATGCGGTACGGCGTACAGAGTTCGTTAGGGTACAAAGGAACGTTGGACACGAACAGCCATGGACGCTAGCAACGCCCGGGCACAGCACAGGCGTAACACGTAGAGGTGAGGGTTTAATGACCAATCCAGCAGAGCAGGACAAGTTGGCTTCTGAGGCTCAGATGCCAGCAGCTCCGGTGACCAAGAATGCTGGTCGCGGCAATGCCATGAAGGGGCTGTTCTGGTACGGCCTTGCTCGTCTGCTGCTATTCCTAGTGCTGTTCTTCATTCTGCTCGTGATTATCTACCTCGTTAATGTGCAGATTCCGGCTGCAATTACGGCTGTGTTCGCACTGATTATTGCGATGCCGCTGTCGGTTTTTGTGTTCCCGAAGCTGCGCGTCCAGGCCAATGAGTCTGTTGCAGTGTGGTCGGAGAACCGCCGCGCGCACAAGGAATACATTGCGCAGCAGATTAAGGACCGCGAGGAAAACTAGCGCACCTTCTCCAGGGCCCGCTCGATAGCCCGGTTCACCGCTTCCGGAGCCTCGAGCGGCAACATGTGGCCGGCCCCGTCGACTTCAACCAGTTCGGCGTCCGGCCACTTTTCCATAATTAGGTCTGCTTGCTTGCGCGGAGTGACATCGTCCTTCGTGCCCACCAGTACCGCTCCTGGCAAGCCCTCCAAGTAAGGCCCGGATGCGAACTCGTCGTGATCCTGCAGGTCGTCGAGATATCCCACGAAAGTTTCCAGCGGTGTTTCATTAATCATGGCCGCGTGGAACTCGATGATCTCGTAGTCCGTGCGCCGGGCGAACACCGCCACCGCCAACGACGGCGCCATCAGTGACGCGATTGCCTCGCGGAACTTGCGAATCTCCTTCGGCGAGGACTCAATTGCATTGCGCGCCGCATCCGCCACCGGGGACGCCAGAATCTGCGGCACACCCTGGGCGGCCAGCTTGTCGATAGACGTGGAAATCAACACTACGCCTGCTATCCGACGGCGAATGCTTTCCTCGGCAGCCCGCACCATGTGCAGTGCAATCAAACCGCCTAGCGAATGCCCAACCACGATGAGTTTTCCGGTCGCGGCACGCTCGGCGATCACGGCCAGCGCATCGGCCGCAGCCCCTTCGACCGTGCAGAGTGAAGCCGGAACCGCTCCGGTCTGGCCGTGGCCGCGCAGATCCATAGTCAACAGGCGTGCTTCCGGGTGCGACTTGCGCAGCGCGTTGAACTGCCGGTACCAGGACTCACCAGCCAGGGTGAAGCCGTGGACGAAGACGATGGTCACGGGTTCTTTGGCGGGTTCGCTAGGTTCAACCTCGTACCAGTGCACCGGAATATCGGTGGTGACAGCATCCGGCTTGTCGCTGGCCTTCCGCTCGTCGTCCTTGGCCGCAATCTCGGCCGTGACCGGTGCGGTCTTGATATGCACCACGCCGGTTGACGTGAGATCGGTGAGTCCCGGTTCACGGGTCTGCGAATGCAGCGCACCGTGCTCCAGCGCCAGTCGGCGGCGTCCCGATTTGGTCAAACGCAGAGCAGCGCTGCGGGCGAAAGCTGGAGCCTTGGCTGCTGTGTCGCCAACTCGGGTTGCGGCCTCCTGGACGTCGTCAAGCGCCTTGTGCGTCAGTGTGCGGAAGTCCATCGGTACCCCCTAGCTGAGCGCGAGTGCGAGTGCCGTAATGACGGACCAGGCAAGCATCATCTTGCCGGTAAGCCCCAGTACCGGGATGAGCTCCTTGCCCTTCTTATGCATGCGAATTGGCTCGGAGGCCTTCACCCACAGCGGCACGATGAGCAGACCCACCAGCGCCCATGGGCGCCAGAAAGCGATAAAGCTGCTGGCCAGCGCGGGCATGAGGGAGAGAATCTGCCAGACGATGCGGGTGCGGAAGTCGCCCAGGCGAACTGCCAAGGTGATCTTGCCGGTAGCGGCGTCGGTGGGGATGTCGCGCAAGTTGTTCGCCAGGTTCACGGCAGAAGACACCGAACCAATACCAATTGCGCAGGCCAGGCCGACCCAAGACAGCGAGCCCGTCTGGGTGAATTCCGTGCCGAGCACCGCGACGAGACCGAAAAAGACGAAGACCGAGACCTCGCCAAGTCCGCGATAACCGTAGGGATTTTTACCGCCGGTGTAGAACCACGCAGCCGCGATGCACAGTGCACCGACCAGAATGAGCCACCACGCGCTCATCAGGGACAGCGCCACACCGGCAAGACCGGCGACACCAAAGGAACCGAACGCCGCGTACTTCACAACCTTCGGCTCGACCAGACCAGAACCCGTCAGGCGCAGCGGGCCCGAGCGGTCATCGTCAGTGCCGCGGATGCCATCGGAGTAGTCGTTGGCGAAGTTCACGCCCACAATCAACGCCCACGCGACAACCAGCGCGAGCACCGCACGTCCCCAGATAATCGGCGCGTGCGTCGATGCCGCTCCGACACCGACGATGACCGGCGCAAACGCATTCGCCCAGGTATGGGGGCGCGCGCCTTCCAGCCAATCGCTTAACGACGCCGTTGCAGGACTCTTTGGTGCTTCAGACATGAATTAATAATAGGACGTGACACCAAATGCCTTGAACTAATGCGTGTCTGAATGAGCTAAAAGAGCGCCGCGACTTTCTTCCGGTCGACCTTGCCCGGACCAATCAGTGGCAGGACCTCCACGCGACGCAGGTCCTTGGGAATCATCCAGTGATTGATTCGCCCGGCGTCTTCAGCATCGCCGAGCCCGTCCATGACATCGCCGAGCTCAGCGATGCCTTCATACGCTGCGACGATAGCGTGGCCGAGCCTTGGGTGTGGCACACCGACCACGCAGGCTCCCGTAACTCCATCGATGGCGAGCAGTTCACGTTCGAGGACTTCGGGGTGCAGCTTCAACCCGCCGGAGTCGATGATGGTGTCCAGGCGTCCCGTAATGACTAGTCGGCCATCGTGGATCTCGCCCGCATCGGAGGTGGCGAACCAACCTGGTTTATGGAAAGCCTCGTGACTGGGCGCGTTGCGGTAACCGTGTGCAATCATCGGTCCGCCCAGCCAAACGCGACCATTTTCGATGGCGACCTGTGCACCTTCGATGGGCTGTCCGTCATAGACGCAGCCGCCGGCTGTCTCGGAGGAACCATAGGTGGTCACGACGTTGATGCCGAGTTCTTCGGCGCGCGCTGCCACCTGCGGGTTCAAGGCTGCGCCGCCGACAAGGACAGCATCAAACAGGCGCAGGGCTGCCGCGCCAAAGGGTTCTTCCATGGCCTTGGCCAGCTGCATCGGAGCCAGCGAGGTGTAGGCACGGTCGCTGGTGAGGGCCTCGGCGCCGTCGGCGAATGCGGCCACATCAAAACCGTCGGTCACATCCACACACACCGGATTCGTGCCCGCGAGCAGCGAACGAATGAGAACCTGCAGGCCAGCGATATGGTAGGCCGGCATCGCCAGCAGCCACTGCCCTTCACCGCCGAGCCACTGATGTGTAGCGGTAGCAGAGGAGACCAAGTTATCCACCGTCAGCTGTGCACCCTTCGGTGTGCCGGTGGAACCGGAGGTGCCGACAACAAGCGCGATGGATTCATCAATTGGCTCACCTGCGCGTTGCGAGTTCCGCAAGATTGAGGCGCGCGTGCCGTCGTGAAGCGGAACGGGAAGAAGAGAGACCTCACCGTCCAGCGCAGCGCGGAGGTCGGGCAGGATGGCGGTCGGGTTGTGGGGATTGATGGAAAGCAGGCTGAGCGTACGCACAACCCAAACCATAGTCGGTGTTATTCCGTAGTTTCTGGTGGCGAGGTCGGAACAATCGTGGCCTCGGGCGCGTTGCGCAGACCAAAGACAGTCATAGATAGAAAGGCGTCGAAGATGGGTTGGATTTTTGGTAGATCAGCGGAGCTGGTGCCGGAAGATGAGGCGCTAAAGGGCGGCTCGCACCCGGTGTTGGAAAATCCGAAGCCGCATGCGGTGCTCGGCACGCCGATCACCGGCCCATGGGAGGAAGGCCAGGAGGTCGTCTACATCGGGATTGGCTGTTACTGGGGTGCTGAGAAGCTGTTTTGGGAAACACCGGGCGTGCTCAGCACATCGGTCGGGTTCGCCGGGGGCATGACGCCGAATCCCACCTACCGCGAGTCCTGCACCGGACGCACCAACCACACCGAGATTGTGGAGGTCGTCTACGACCCGGAGCAGATTAGCTTCGACCAGCTGATCGCCAAGGCCTTCGAGGCCCACGATCCCACGCAGGGCTACCGCCAGGGTAATGATGTCGGCACGCAGTACCGTTCCGCGATCTACACGACGACGCCCGAGCAAGCGCGCCGGGCACAGGAGATCGCCGATGCCTACGCGCCGAAGCTTGCCGACGCTGGCCTGGGGGCCATCACCACGGAGATTAAGCCACTCGCGGAGACCCCGGCAGGGGAGTACTACCGGGCTGAGGATGAGCATCAGCAGTACTTGTTTAAGAATCCGAACGGCTACTGCCCAGTGCATTCGACCGGCGTGGCCTGCGGAATTTAAAGGCGAAACTTCGTAGAACGCTTAATTGCGATTAGTAAAACTCACTGAGAAAAGTAAGGTGGTTATATTAATCCGATAGTCGAATAGGAGTGAACCCTTGTGGTGAAGCAAGTACTGCGCGTTGCATTTGCCTTCGTCGGCGTGGTCGTCGGCGCGGGCTTTGCGACGGGTCAGGAAATCATGCAATACTTCGTCGCCTTTGGCATCAATGGTGTCTGGGGTGCCGTTCTCTCAGCGGTAATCATGAGCCTGATGGCGATGATCATTTTGCAGCTGGGAAGCTATTTTCAGGCCAGCGAGCACGGCGAAGTTTTCCGACGCGTATCGCACCCCATCTTCTCGCGAGTACTGGACATTGGCGTGATTATCACGCTCTTCGCCACCGGGTTCGTCATGTTCGCCGGTGCCGGTGCCAACATGGAGCAGCAGTGGGGCATCCCTGTGTGGATCGGTGCCGTAATCATGGTGTTGGTGACCATTGCAGCCGGTTTCCTCGATGTTGACCGAGTGACCACAGTGATCGGTTCCATCACGCCGTTTATCGTCGGCTTTATCCTGCTGGCCAGTGTTTATACGCTGGCGTTCACCGATGCCACCCCGGCCGCGGAGCAGGCAGCTGCCGTTGCGGAAGTCCCGACTACCCTGCCGAACTGGGTTGTCGCCGCAGTGAACTATGTTGGTTTTAACCTGATGGTTGCGGTTTCCATGGCGATTGTTATTGGCGGTAGCCTGTTCAATCCCCGCGCCGCTGGAGCCGGTGGGTTTACCGGTGGTTTGATTTACTCCGCGATGCTGCTGATTACCACCATCACGCTGTTCCACACTGTTGGTACTGTCGCCACCGATGCCGTGCCAATGCTCACCGTCATTAATCGACTGCACCCGTGGCTGGGCCAGGCCATGGCCGTGGTAATCCTTGGCATGATCTTCAACACGGCACTTGGCATGTTCTACGCACTGGGGCGTCGCGTCACCGCAAATCACCCGGAAAAATTCAAGATTGTCTACGTCGCGCTGGTCTTGCTCGGTTTCGCCTTGAGCTTCATGGGCTTCCAGAACCTAATCGGTTGGGTCTACCCAATCCTGGGCTACATCGGTCTGCTGCTCATTACTGTCATGCTTGTTGCCTGGTTGCGCGGCCGCGAGCGCATCAGTGAAGAGACTTCCCGCCGCAAGCGCATCTTCCGCCTGGTCCGCCGTGGCCGGAACAAGGAGGCCCGCGAGGAGATTGAAGACTCCAACCTCAGTGTCGAAGAGGTCCGCGAGGCGATCGAGGAGTAGGTGGGCTGCTCGTAGCGCCGCCGTCAGTCTTGGGATCGGATCGCTTTCAATGATGTCGCCCGAGCCCAAGCCACGAACGCCGCCATCACAATGGCGGACACGAGAACCATCACTGGCCACCGATCGGGGTAATCACGGACTACCCAAGTCCATCCCCATTCCGAGGTCCACCACAACGGTGAGGCGCTGAGGACATCACCGCCAACCATCACCGCCCAACCGCCGAGCGCGACCGAGACAAAGATTGCGGCCGCCACACTTCGACGCGCAATTAAGCCGGTCACGGCCACAATCATCGCGGCCACAAGAGACGCGATTACCGCCTGGTACGGCCAGGGGTTAATGCCCGTCTGGCTATTGGTCTCGCCGCCTGCACCACTGATAACCACCGCAACCACCAGCACCGGCAGGAGAAACGCCATATCCAAGGCAAACAGTCGGAGCGTGATGCTGCGTCGCGCACGCCGATGCATCAGTGCTGGCCAGGCATCGGCTTGCGAAGTCCATGTCATGATGGCCACCACGGTTGCGGCCGTCGGCACGCAGACGAAACTCAGCAGCCCCAGCGCATACTCCGGGTTCCACACCACACGCACGACCGCAAGTCCGGCAAGCATCAGCGCTGCGAGACTCCACCAGGTGCGCCAGGGAAGGGTCGCGCTCATGCCATGGCTTAACGACGAAGTGCTGCGTTCCCGGCCCGTCGGCAAGCTGAGAGATTTTCCGTGCGCAAGCAATGCGATGGCAAATAGACCTAGCCCGAGGAGTAAATGCAGCAACGCGGGCGGCAGGATGGCGATGTTCCAGATCTCGCTGTCGGCGGGAGCCGAGATGGAATTAGCCTGCACTCCGTGGATAGGTAACGTTGGGCGGATTGCCCAGGTCCACGGGAGAACTTTCCAGTTTGGGCTCATGGCGTCCAGTGTTCCTGCGATGGCCCAAGCGATGGAAGCGAGCGGAGCGAGGAAGAGAGCTGCGCGTGGCACAAGGCGCCATAGGGCAAGGCCGAATGTCCAGAAGACGAAGAATGACAACGTGCTAAAGAGCGTGAATTGCAATGCGGTGCTCACGCTCCGGGCAAGGAGTGCAGCCATCAATGCGTGACCGAGGGCCGCGGAGGCAATGACAGTGGCTGCGCGGGCAAGGAGCACTCGAGTGCCCGAGATATTGCGCCAGATTAGGCCGCCTTGGCGGAGTTTTTCTTCACGGTTTTGGCCGATGACGGACGTAATAGCAGCCAGGGGAGGAAGCAGGATAAGCGAGTAGATGTGGGCGCTCGCCATGGCGGTGGCGTCAACGCCTCTAGAAAAGACCATGCTGACCAGAGCGATTGCCACCATGATGATGGGAAGAAACATGGTGAGTGACCACTTTGCCCGCAGTAGCTCGGCGCGGAAGTAGCGGCGGGCAGGAACGGTGCGCGTGTTAAGAGTGCGCGTGTGCGGTTGAGTGCTCATCGGGCAACACCTACTGCGGTGAAGAAAGCTTGCTCGAGGGATTGACCAGCAGCCGCAAAGTCAGCCAGCGGGCCTTCGTAGACCAGTCGGCCACCAGCAAGGACGCCAAGGTGGTCAACGCTCTTCTCGACCTCTCCGAGTTGATGGGAGGACACCACGACGGCCTTGCCACTAGCGGCAAGATTTCGCAACAAGGTGCGCAGGCCCACGATAGCTTCGGGGTCGAGGCCGTTGGTGGGCTCGTCGAGAAGCACAATGTCGGGGTCGGTGAGCAGCGCCATCGCCAGGGAAAGACGAACCTTCATGCCCGTTGAGAAAGCGCGGCCACGCTTGTTACCAGCATGAAGCCCGACCAAGTCGAGGACTTCGGCGATACGGCTCTTGTCCGTGCCGGTCAGATGTGCGTGCACTTTGAGATTGTCGGTGGCTGAGAGCTGTGGGTAGAACGCCGGGCCATTGATGGAGGCGCCGATGCGGTCCAGGTCGACAACGGACCACGGGTGTCCCGCGATGCTGATTTCACCGGAGTAGGGAATTAGCCCAAGCACCGTGCTCATCAACGTGGATTTACCTGCGCCGTTGAGTCCCAATAGCCCGTAGACCTCGCCGGCGCGGACGTTCATATCGAGGCCGTTCAGGACAGGTTCGTTCTTGCCGTAGGAGACAGTGATGCCGCGCAGCTGGAGGAGGGGAGCGGCGGCGTCTGCGGAAGGGCCTGAGGTGGGGGTTGGTGCGTTCATGCCTTAAGTAATAGGAGTGTTTGGCACGGTTCGCGCCCTCCCTGAGGATGAGGTGGCGGAAATATCCTCCCTAGGGAGGAGGCGATAGCGAGGATGACGGTACCAGCGAGGAGAAGCTACAGCAGCCCGTTTTTCGCAGCCCAAATGACAAGATCCACGCGACTGCGTGAGCCTGTCTTGGTCAACAGGGATTTCACATGGGTTTTCACTGTCGTCGTGGCGACAACCAACCTGCGAGCAATTTCGTCATTGGAAAGCCCTTGGCAGACGAGGTTCAAAATCTCCTGTTCGCGGGGTGTGAATTGGGTTCCTGTGTGAGTGGGGTCTGAGTCAGCGCCATGTGTCGAGAACGCTCTCGCTGGCTGTCCTGAGTGCGGTGCGCGCGGTGAAACATGCCGCAACACCATCGGCGTCACCTTCGGATCGATGACTCCTTCACCACGGTGGATACGCATGATGGCCGAAAGCAGCTCACGGGGATTGGAGTCTTTGAGCAAAAAGCCTGCGGCCCCAGCTTCTAAAGCGCCGAGCACCAGGTCTTCTTCGCGGAAAGTGGTCAGTACCAAGACTTTTGGAGTGGAAGCGCGAGCCGCACCTCCGGACGGCACGCCTTGCACAATCTGTCGTGTGGCCTCGATACCGTCCATCACGGGCATTCGAATGTCCATGACGACCACATCGGCTCCGGAGGCACGACGCACAGCCTCGGCGCCGTCGCCCACGGCACCAATGACTTTCATCTGCGGGTGGGCATCAATAAGCTGCGCGAAAGACTGCCGAATCAAAGCCTGATCTTCAGCCACTAATACTCGAATTACATCCATTGCTCGTCTTTCTCAACAGGATTGACAGTCAGCCCTGCTTCGGTCGAACCGCTTACAGCCGAATACTGACGCGGAACATGCCGTCGCTTTCACCATAAGTCATCTCGCCACCGAGCTGAGCCACGCGTTCTTCCAGACCAATCAGGCCAGCGCCAGCTCGCTTCCTGGGTTCCAAAGTTTCGCTCTCAGCCCGGTTTGCAGTCACCAAATGAACCCGCGCCGGGCTGTCATCAGCATCGGCAGGTGGATCGATTACCAGTGCCAGCTGACCAGCGCCCGATGAGTGCTTGGCCATATTCGCGGCCAACTCCGTCACTGCCCGCACCAAAGTCAAACGCTTCGCGAGTGGCCAATCCGCCAGGTCTCCATAAGACTCCGGCAGAGTCACCGAAACATCGCGACCCGGCGGACAAACTGCCGCAACCAGACGCGGAATCTCATTCGGGTCAGCGCTAATCTCGCCGCCATCACGTAGCGCATCGACAAGCGCATGCACATCCCGCAACGATTGGTCTGCGGTCTGGGCAATACCTTCCAGCGTAGTCTTTTCAGCAGCGGATTCCGCTCGTGAGCCATCCATCTCCGCCAGGTACAGAGCGGTTTGGGCCTGAACCTTAATAGAGGTGAGTCCGTGCCCCACGACGTCGTGAAGCTCCCTGGACAACTCCAGCTTGTTGAGCGCCACGACGTTCTCCAACTCCGCGGCATGTTCCTCGGCGTTGATGCGCAGCCATAGTGGCACTGCGTACGCGCTCGCCGTGATAAGCACCGCCGGTAGTCCGAAGACCAATAGTCGTTCCGGGGTAAAGCCGAAGGCAGGAACTGCCGGGTTGAGGAAGCTGCCAATCAACCCTAAAAACAGCCCAACGATGCCCCAGGTGCGATTCGGTTCCCACCTGGTCACAGCCCATAGAGATAGTGGGGCAGCAACAATAATGGGGTCTAGCCCAAGGTTCACTGGGGATAGCCACACCAGCAAGGCGAGACCCGCTAGGGCACTGTACGTAACCACAAACGATGCACGCACTGCTTTACGACGAAACGCTGCGGCCCCGGCAATCATCGCGGACAGAATCACATTGGTGACATAAGTAAAGCTCGGGCCATAAGTAAGTAGCGGCGTCATGCTCAACCAGCAGCACAGCAGGAAAGCAGTCGCAATAGCGAGATCGGCAGTTGGGAACGAGCCGACAAAGAAACGTACCCGGCTGCGCCAGTCGAGTGGGGCAGGGGTCTGCGCGGTGGCAGGCTGTGCGTGCATGGAGGAAGCGGTGCGCTGCATGTGTCTAGGCTAGCGGTCGGTGGCTTGCGCGGTTTAGTGTGAGTTTTCCACTTGCCGGAATGTGATGTTGATGCGGCCCTCTTTAAGCCCGCACCCTTCCGGCAGCGTGCCCGGACGAGTCTTGGGCACACCATGAAACGCAAGCCGCTTCGGACCACCAAACACAATCACATCCCCGCTGGCGAGAGTCACGTCATCCCAGGGTTTGTTGCGGTTTTCAGTCCCGCCAATGCGGAACAGAGCCTCATCGCCGATAGAGAGTGACACAATCGGGGCAGGGTAGTTTTCGTTTCGATCCTGGTGCATCCCCATGGTGGCCCCGGGCGGGTAGTAGTTGACCAACGCCATGTCGGGCCGAAAAGTGGTGGGCCACTGGCTGAGGGATTCGTCGTAAAGCGCGGCAGCGCCGAGTGCTTCGGTAGCGAGCTGTAGCAGGTTGTCAGGCACGGGCGGGACGCGAACGCCGCCTGCGTGCGTGACGTAGCGGTAGGGATTGGTGGCCCACATGCGGCCGAGATGCAGCATAAAGACCTGCATCTGGCCACTTTTGAGCTGCGGGCGAGTCATGGCCAGGGGAGTGCCGGCAACGTCGCGGGCGATGTCGCGGAGTTGCGTGATGATGCCCGCCTGCCGGTCCAGGGGAAGCCATCCCGGCAAATGAACAACTCCCGGCGTGATGCGGGCATCGTCGCGCGGGAGTTGATCGAAGAGCATAGGTCTAGTTTGCCTCTTAACCCGCGATGATTGCGTTAACCGGGCGGGAAAGGAACTGCGGACCAATCTTGCCCAGGTAGCGCAGGATAAAGTCTGCCGCCGACACCGAGTAGAAGTGACGCTGGCGCTCAATGAAGTTCTGCGGGTGCGTTGCCTTCCACACAGCATCAGCGACTTGGTTCGGCGTAATGCGCACGCCAAGACGACGGGTGGAACCGGCGGAAACGTCCGCCAGCTTGGTCTTCGCCCACAGCGGCATGATTGCGACGACGCGGATCTTGTCCTTGCGCCACTCCAGATCCAGAGCCTGCGTCAGACCAGAGACGTAGAACTTCGACGCGGAGTACGGCGCGATGTGCGGCTGGCCGTAAATGCCCGAAGCCGAACCCATGTTGACCAGGTGAGACCCCTTAGTGCGCTTCAGGTACGGGTGCGCCGCCTTCGCGCCCAGTGTCAGGCCGGTGCAGTTGATGTCCACCTGCGCGCGGATAATCTCCGGTGACTGGTCAGTGATATCGCCATCGCCGATGATGCCCGCGTTATTGTCCAGCACCGTCAGCTTGCCGCCGGTGTGGGAGGTGAAGTCCGCAAGCGCGTCCTCCCACTGCTTAAAGTCCGTCACGTCCAGCTTGCCGACGATTACCTCCGGGCGCTCAGCCTTGAGCTTCGCCAGGGCATCCTCATTGATGTCGTAGACGCCGACGGTCCAGCCTGCAGCCAGGAACTTCTCGGCCACCGCGCGGCCAATGCCCTGCGCGCCGCCGGAGATGAAAATGGACGGGGAATCAGAAGTGGCCATGGTGTCTCAATCCTGCCTTTTCTTGCTGTTTTTATAAGTGGATAAATGTTATTTGCCAGCTTAGGTGAGCATTTGTTGTTTAACAGCGGATTGGAGGAAACGGGACCCGATCACAAACGCGTCCTGACTACACTGGCCACCATGAAACCCCTGAACATCCCACCAGGTCCCGGCATCCCAAAGGGCCTCGTCATCCCCGCGGCGGAGCTCACCGAACGCTTCGCGCGCTCCGGAGGGCCGGGCGGTCAGGGCGTTAACACCACGGATTCCAAGGTGCAGCTATCGGTCGATATCGCCGAGCTCAGCGTGCTTTCCGACGTCTACCGCCGCCGCGCTCTCCAGAACCTCAGCCACCGACTCGATGGCACGACACTCACCGTGTCGGTTACCACGCAGCGCTCCCAGGTACGCAACCGCGCGGAAGCCAGGCGGCGCTTAGCGGAACTCATCCGAGAAGCTGTGCAGCCACCGCCTCCGAGGCGCCGGCGGACTCGACCGAGTCGGGCCTCGATTGCCCGTCGTAAAGCGCAGAAGCAGCGCCGCTCCGAGCTCAAAGCCAGCCGACGTCGCCCCAGCGCCTACTAGGGAATATGGGATTTTCGTGCATCCGTTGCAATATAGATGGTATGAGCGAAAACCAGGCCCCTACTGAAAAGGCAGCTGAAACTGTCGCGGAGTTCAACCGCGTGCCCTCGATTCTGTCCATCCAGTCGCATGTGAGCTATGGCCACGTGGGCAACTCCGCTGCGGTCTTCCCGCTGCAGCGCGCAGGTTTTGAAGTGTGGCCGGTCCACACCGTCGATTTCTCCAACCACACCGGCTACGGCCAGTGGCGCGGCCCGATGATTCCGGCCACGGATGTGCGCGAGGTTATCAAGGGTATCGATGAGCTGGGCAAGCTTGACGACGTCGATGCGATTATCTCCGGTTACCAGGGCGGTAGCGATATTGCGGATGTCATCATCGAGGCCGTGGCGATGGCCAAGCAGCGCAACCCGAAGGCCATTTACTCGTGTGACCCGGTGATGGGAAATGCCAAGAGCGGCTGCCACGTCTCGGATGACATTCCGCCGCTGCTGCGCGACAAGGTTGTGCCGGTGGCAGACGTGATTACGCCGAACCAGTTCGAGCTGGGATACCTGACGGGCCGCGAGGTCAACGACCTGGAGTCCACCATTGCGGCAGCCCATGCTGCTCGTGAGATGGGCCCGGAGGCCGTGTTGGTGACCAGTGTGCTGCGTCCGGAGCGCAAGGAGGGCGAGATTGAGATGCTCGCCGTCAATGGTGCGGGCGCATGGCTGGTGGCGACGCCGTACCTGCCCCTGAAGCGCAACGGTTCCGGCGATGTCGCGGCTGCGCTGTTTGCAGGCAACCTGCTGCGCGGTCGCGGTATTTACGGTGACCTTTCGGTCGCGTTGGGTAACACAGCGGCCAGTATCTTTGAGCTGCTGAAGGTCACGCACGAGTCCGGCTCTGGCGAGCTGGAGCTCGTGCGCGCGCAGGAGGCCTACGTTCACCCGGAGCAGCGTTTTGAGGTTACGAAGGTAGCGTAGCGCTTTATAAGCGAATATAGGGGGGGAGTCGATGGCGGCAGCACTTATGTGTTGCCGCCATCGTCGTACCAGGTCTTCGGGATTTTTCTGCCTTTTACCTGGGTTCTAAACATTTGCGCAACAAGAAGAAAAGATTTTGAACCATTGAAATAAAGTTTCCAATGAGTAGATAATGAAAGCGGTTACTACTTAGTTGTGCCTATCCTTCAATAAAGGGGAGTAAATGTTTTCTACCCGCACGGGGCGAACCCTGGCTGTCTCGGTCTCTGCACTTGCGATTTGTGGCCTCGGGTTGACCGCCTGTTCGAACCCCGATGATAAGTCCGCCTCCGGTGCCGCCGGGGACTCCGGCGCCAGCGCCGAGCAGACCCTGGTCCTGCTGGATAACAACGAAACCGGCGGATACAACCCGGTTGCTGGTTACAGCAGGTCCGGCGATTCCCCGGTCTACGAGGGCCTTTTCCGGCTCAAGCCGGTGTCGGGTGACACCTCCACGAAGCCCGTCGACTTTGAGCCTCTGCTAGCCTCCGGCCCCGCCGAGCCGAGCAATGGCAACAAAACGTGGACCGTTCCAATCAAGGACGGAATCACCTTCTCCGACGGGACCACCTTCGGGCCGGAGGACGTCGTGGCGACCTACAAGGCCATCCTCGACGAGCGCTCGGCCTCCTCTGAGGCTCCGAACTGGGAAATGCTCGATGAGGTGCACGCCGACGGAGACAAGGTCGTCTTCGAGCTGAATATCCCGTACGCGGAATTCGATCACCAGCTCCTCAACGGCATCGCCCCGTCGGAGGCCTTCAACTTCGATGATTTGAAGCCCGCCGAGGACTCAGATCTCAATACCAAGCCCGTGGGAACTGGCCCGTTCAAGCTCGAATCTTTGCGTGCCGACGAGGCCATCTTCACGGCCCGCGAGGATTATCACGGCGGGGCCCCTGAGCTGAAGAAAGTCATTTACCGAGTCAATCAGGACGAAAACTCCCGTGCTCAGCAGCTGCGCGGCGGCGAGGGCGACGGAACCATTATGGAGCCGGCGTTGGCGCAGGAATTTGAAGGCCAGGAGGGATTCAAGGTCGAGTCGGCGCATTCGGCGGACTGGCGCGGAATCACCCTTCCAGCGGGCAACCCGGTCACCGGTGACCAGGCAATCCGCAATGCGGTCAACCTGGCTGTCAACCGTGAGGCCATGGCGAAAGACGTGATGAAGGGCCACGCGAAGCCGAACTCCACCTTCCTCGCGGACTTCTACGGCGACGCCTACGACCCGACCGCCGAGATCAAGCACGACACCGCGAAGGCCGAGAAGCTTCTCGACGACGCCGGGTGGAAGAAGGGCTCGGACGGCATCCGCGTCAAGGACGGCCAGCGCGCCGCGTTCGATGTCATCTACTTCCCGAACCGCGATCACGCCCGCACAGACCTGACGTTGGCCGCAGCCTCCGACCTGAAGAAGGTCGGCATTGAGGTCAATCCGGTCGCCCGTGATTCCAAGTCTGTCACCCGCGAGGACTACGCCAAGACCCCGGTCATGCTGGGAGGAGGCGGTACCCCGTACTCCGTCGACGGCCAGATCTACTCAATCTTGCACTCCAAGTACGCTGAGCCGGGTGCCGGTGCCAAGTGGGATAACGGCTCCGACTACGTCAACCCGGAGATCGACAAGCTGCTCGACCAGGCGCGCGTCGAAGCGGACCAGGCCAAGCGAGACGAGCTCTACCGTAAGATTCAGAAGCTCTACGCCGAAAAGCCCGCCATGCTGCAGCTGGTCTACGTTGACCATGTCTATGTCGAGCGCGACCGTGGCTACACGCACCCGGATGCCATCCTTGAGCCCCATGCCCACGGCCTGAACTTCGGCCCGTGGTTCAACCTGGGGGCATGGCACAAGTAAATGACAAAAGCCGAGCCACACCCACGTCCTCACCCTCGCTCGCGCCCGCACTCACACCCGCGTCTACACCCCTCTGAGCATCAACCCCGTTTCAAGAGCCGGAAACGGCAGGTCGCAGGAATCGTCGTGAGGCGAGTGCTGGTAGCCGTTCCCATCGTTGTGGCGGTGACGGCAGCAGTGTTCGCGCTGGCGGCGGTGAGCCCCTTCGACCCTTTGGATGCGTATCTCAAAGGTCAGGCGGGCAACCTGACCGAAGCGCAGAGAGTCTCGATTTCTCACCAGTTGGGGCTGGATAGGCCCTGGTGGGAGTCGTGGTTGGTGTGGCTGCAGGGCCTGGCGGTGGGCGACCTTGGCATTTCGAGGTCCTACTCACAGCCGGTGACGCAGGTGCTCGCCGAGCGTCTGCCGTGGACGATGCTGCTCGGCGCCTGCGGACTTGCCGGAGCTATCGCGCTGTCATTCGTTCTGGCACTGTGGGCTGCGGTGCGGCGCGGGGGAGTGCTAGACCGGCTAGTCCTGTCGATCTCGACGGTGATTCAGGCGACCCCGCCCTTCGTCGTTGCACTCGGCGGCCTCGGCCTTTTTGCGTTGGCCTGGAAGCTATTTCCCACCGGAGGCCTGACCTACCCGGGCGAGCCCGTGACTTTCTCCTCTACAGTGGCGCACCTTACGCTGCCAGCTGTCGTTCTTGCGATTACGCAGGTGCCGTGGCTGGTGCTGTCGTTGCGTGAGTCCATCGTCGAGGTCATGGACTCCGGCGCGGTCACCGGAGCGCAGGTCCGCGGCATTCCGCGCCGAACGATCATTTTCTCCCATATCCTGCCGACCGCAGTGCCGCCTTTCCTCGCGCTCATCGGCGCGCGACTGTCTGAGCTGGTCGTCGGATCGACACTGGTGGAGGCGGTCTTCGCGTGGCCTGGGCTCGGAACCGCGCTGGTCAAATCGGCTCAGAGCTTGGACTTTCCGCTGCTGAGCATTCTCACTATCGCGACGACGGCTATCGTCCTGCTCGGAAATCTGCTTGCCGACGTCGCCTTCGTCGTCCTCGACCCACGGGTGGATGCAGATGCTTAAAACGACAAAGAGGCCGGTCGCCCCGGTCGTGGCCGTGGCGTGCCTGGTCCTCATCGCTGCCTACGCCTTTTTAACTCCGCTGTTTCACGACTCCGACCTGGTGCTCACCGACTTCGCCAATTCCGGTGTCGCCCCGGGGCCTGAGCACTTCTTCGGTACCGATTCGAAGGGGCACGACGTTTTCGTTCGAGTTGCTGCGGGAATGCGCATTTCCCTTTTCATTGCACTGGTCACGGCAGTGTGCTCGGCGATCGTCGGTATCGTCCTCGGCGTTACCGCAGGCATGCTCGGCGGGCGCGTCGACCGCGTCATTATGCGCAGCGCCGACGTCACCAACGCGCTGCCGCACCTGCTACTGGGGCTGCTCATCGTCAGCCTTTTCCGAGGCTCGGTCCCCGCAATCATCATCTCCCTGGTACTGACGCACTGGGTGACCATCACCCGAACGGTCCGTGCGTCCGTGCTGCATCTGCGGGGCGCCGAGTTCGTCGAGGCCGCGCTCCTGTCCGGAATGAGCCGCGCACGCGTGCTAGCTCGGCACGTTGTTCCGGCGGCACTGGGGCAGTCCTTGGTCGGCCTTATCTTGCTGATCCCGCACGCAATCTGGCACGAGTCGACGCTGTCTTTCCTTGGGGTGGGCCTGCCGCCGCACAAGCCGTCTCTCGGGACTCTGCTTGCCGACGCCGAGGGCGCCCTGCTTCTCGGCCATTGGTGGATTTTGGTGTTTCCCTCGTTTTTCCTCGTCGCCACAACGTTGTGTATTGCGGCCGTCGGCACGCATTTGAAGGAGCGGGTGACCGGACAGGAGGTGCTGGTGTGAGTGCTCGGGAGGGCGTCGGCAAGCGAGAGAAGCTGCTGGACATTGAGAGACTGACAGTGCGGATTCCCCTGCGCGGTGGTGACGTGGTGCATGCCGCGACGGGCGTGTCCCTGACTGTGGGTAGGGGAGAGGTCGTCGCGGTTGTGGGTGAGTCGGGCTGCGGAAAGTCGATTATTGCCTCGGCGGTGGTTGGCATGCTGCCGCCGCACGCGAGAGTAGAGGGGCAGGTGCGTTTCTATCCGCGCGAAGGGGCAGCTGACAGTGGTGCAGAAGCGGAGAGGAACGCCGAGCCCATCGAAATTCTGGCGCGGCGACGTACCGGCGCGGGCCTTGCTCGCACTGACGAGGAGCTGGCGGGGCGGCAAATCGCGCTAGTACCGCAGTCGGCGGCGACGTTTTTGACACCGGTGCGCACGGTCGGGGCACAGCTAAAAGAAACAATTTCCGTTCTGGGACGCAACCACACGGTGGAGGAGATGCTGCGGCGAGTCAGCCTGGATGCGGAGGTCGCGGCGCTGTATCCCCACGAACTTTCCGGGGGTATGGCGCAGCGCGCAGCAGTGGCATTCGCCCTGGCTGGCGACCCTGCTCTGGTGATTGCTGACGAGCCGACGGCCTCCCTCGACCCCGACCTGACCATGGCCCTGCTGCGCATGCTTCGCCAAATCGCCGACAGTGGTGTGGGAGTCATGCTAATTACGCACGACATTTCCGAGCTGCGCGATAGCGGCATCGCCGACCGAGTTGCAGTGATGTACGCATCGCGCCTTGAGGAGACGGGACCGGCAAAACAGGTGATTGAGGCCCCAGCCAGCGAATACATGCGCGACCTGCTCGCAGCGCTGCCCGAAAACGGCATGCGGCCGATGCCCGGCGTGGTGCCGAGCTTGACGAACCTGGACGAGGACTATTGCTACGCGCGCAGGCTCGAGGAGGCGGGGAAATGAACGAGGAGGCTGTGGTGAGTAAGGCGTTGGTGAGTGAGCAGGCTTCGGTGAGCTGTGACGCGCAGGCGAGTGGCAAAGCGCTGGTCGCCGAGAACGTGTCGAAGTCATTCGGCGCCAAGGACGGCTCTGCGAGAGTCGTTTTATCGGACGTTTCCATCAGGGTTGATCCAGGGCAGATCGTCGGGCTTCGTGGGCCTTCGGGGGCTGGCAAGTCCACGCTCGGCCGTATCCTCGCAGGCCTGGAAGTGCCCGATTTAGGGCAGTGCTTCTGCGACGGGGTGCCGGTCGGCGCTGTGCGCAGCCGCGCCGGGCAGCGGGTTCGTGGCCAGATTGGGATGGTGTTTCAGTCTCCCCGAAGGTCCTGCGACCCGCGGATGACTTTGGGGCGCACCATTCGCTCAGCCGCACGACAGGGGCGGCAAGGGCGACGGGATGGTCAGCGAACCGGGAAAAGTGTGGACATCGACGAGCTCATCCGAAACGTTGGGCTGACTCCGGACCTTCTCGATCGCTTCCCTAGCCAGGTCTCAGACGGGCAGCTCCAGCGTGCCGCAGTCGCTCGCACCCTGGCCGCCGGTCCACGCTACCTCATCTGCGACGAGATGACCGCCATGCTCGACGCCGCCAACTCCGCGGCAATCGTCGAGGTCATCCGGGATTTCGCCGTATCTGGCGGCGGTGTTCTCATGATTAGCCATGAACACAGGCTTCTCGCCGCCGTGTGCGACGGCGTCGTCGCCTTAGAGTAGCGATATTGCTTAGCGCCCAGCTTGGAGTCATTGAACCTTCACTGCCTGTGATCGCCGATAGAATTTAGGAATTAGGGTAGCCATACCTATGACAGGTAGTGTAGGCTCTCCTTTTGTTGGTTGAATGGTTGGCTATCAATCGTTACTTGCTTGAAGGACTTCTATTGATTGATTCAAAAACTCCAAAGCTTCGACTTTTGACCCGATCGGACTTGGAAGATATCGAACTCGAACCTTCGCTGGTTATCCGTGCAGTAGAAGATGGATACTTGGCATTCGCGGAAGGTTCCTCGCAGTGCCCGACAAAAATGATGATTGACTTACCGGTTGAGAGCCGGGACTCGATTGCTTTTTCGATGCTCGGTTTTGATGCCAACCGTGATCTCGTTGGATACAAGACCTCTTATCGCCACGGAAGCGACAACCCAGATAAGTACTACACCACCATTAGTCTCTACGACGATGAAAGCGGCATGCCATACGCGCTAATGGACTGCCAAAAAGTTGGAGCCTCGCGAACTCCCGCTACGACAGCATTGATTGCGCGAGAATGTGCACGCGCTGATGCGAAGACTGTGACTGTTTTTGGCACTGGGATTCAGTCAGTTAACACACTTTCCTACTTGGTCACAGCAGTGCCGAGCCTCGAAAAACTACAGCTGCATGGAACTCATCCGGGAGGATTAGAAAAAAGCCGGAAGTCGCTTAATCACTGGTTTCCCGAGCGGAATATCGAACTAGTTGAACGCGATGATGCTTCTGTTATGAAGGCAGTTCAAAGCAGCGATATCACCGTAGTTGCTTCCGGTCGTGCCTGGCACCCATCGATTCAAACTGAATGGATTCCCGAAGGTGGGCTGCTAATTTCTGTTGCTTCCAAGGGAATTGCGGATGGTGCTGTTGCTGCTGCAGACAGGGTAATTGCTACTAGTGCCGGACAGTTCGAGCTAGTTGGGCAGCGATTGCTCCAGGGCAAAGAAGTGGAATTGGATGCAACACTACCCGATATTCTCGCGCGAAAGGCCCCAGGGCGCACGAATGAAACTGACCGAGTTTTTGCATTCTCGACGGGAATGATTATTACGGATATTCCAGTTGCTCAGGAACTTGCGGTTCGTGCATTTTCTGCTGGGCGAGGTACGGAGGTGTCGCTATGGTCGTAACGCTCGCTGTCGGCACTACGGGAAATGAAAAGTGAACGATAAAACTTTTGCTTCTACACCCTCTGTGCCCAAGACCTCGACCCTGGTCCCGAAACAACGTGACTGGGCGAAAGATTTACTGTCAATTCCAAGTGACGGCGTCTCGGAACTAACTCGTTTAGCCACACTAGCGGCAGGGCCTTTTCATGTTCTAAATACTCAGGTTTTTCGCCAGAATTTGAATGCTTTTGCTGCTGTTTGCGAGCGTCACGGAGTCGACTCGCATATCTACTTCGCTCACAAAGCAAATAAGTCTGCGTGCTGGATCCCCGCAGTCGCCGAAGAGGGGCATCGCGTAGATGTTGCGAGCGGGGAGGAGCTCACCGGCGCTTTAGGCGCTGGTGTGTGTGCTGCCGACTTAGTTGTTACGGGTGCGGAAAAATCGCAATCGCTTTTGACTCTTGCTCTCAGGCAGAGAGTTCTAATTGCAGTAGATTCTCCGAGCGAACTATTCCGAATTAATTCGCTGGCTAAGGATCTTGGAGTCGTTGATGCTCCGGTGTTGATTAGGTTACTGCCTGAAGAACAGCCTGAGACTCGCTTCGGCACCTCCATGGCACAGTGGCTTCGAGAGCTTGAGGCCCTGCGAGAACAATCTAGTAATGGGATTGACTGTAGGGGCGTGACCTTCCATTTGAACGGATACAGTCCCGCTCAGCGTAACCGCCAAGCACATAAAGCTTTGGATTTTATGGAAATTCTTCGAATTAAAGGATGGACGGCAGAGATGCTGGACATAGGTGGAGGATTTTCGGTTCAGTATTGTGAGCCATCCCAGTGGGAAATGTTTCGGGAAAAGGTTATTGATTCACCGGATAAGCGAGACTATTTTCATTCTGGTCGAATTCCAGAAGGGCTTTATCCGTATGGTGGGCAGGGCAATGATGGCCCTGAAATGTTAGATGAAATTCTTTCAGGAGTAGCTAATTCGCCTTCAGTTGAGAGGATTGATAAAACTAGCACTTCGCTTGCGGAACGGCTAAAAAATGGGCGATTTCAGTTGGCCATTGAACCAGGCCGAGCGGCGTTAGATGGTTGTGGATTGAGCGTTTTTCCAATTCAGGGTGTGAAATGGAGAGACGACTACATAATTATTACTGTTGCGGGTTTAAGTATGAGCCTTTCTGAGCAATGGAAAGGCAGTGAATACATGCCTGACATGACGTTATGGGAGAATCCCGGCTCAGATGATGGCGCCAATTACATGGGCAGGCCTAGCGGTGGCAGTAATTGTCTATCGCGCTCGGTTGGTGTCTGTGTTGGCGGAAGTAGCTGTATGGAATATGACATGCTCACTTGGCGAAAGGTCCAAATGAATCGAATTCCGAGAGTTGGGGATTTGGTTATTTATCACAATACGGCTGGTTATCAGATGGACAAAAATGAAAGCGAATTTCATCAAATTCGCCTGCCCATGCGGTTTGTTTGGGAAGGTCGGGGAAGCTTGCCGAAAATAGATAGGCCTTTATATCGGGAATTGGTTTAAATGTCTAATTGGGGTCTGTCATGATTGATTTTCCATATTCTGAAAAAAAATTAAGAAAACCTTGCGCAACATGTTCGCTTGAGAGTTGTAGTTTAATTGGAAACACGCCAATTCTTGAACTGTGTAATACCGGATCCGGAAGCCGGTTATTACTGAAGATGGATTGCCTAAATCCGACGGGAAGCGTAAAGGTGCGAATGGCGCTGGAGATGATTGTTGCTGCGGAGATCTCCGGCGAGCTCAAGCCGGGCGGAAGAATCATTGAACCCACTAGTGGAAACACTGGTTTAGGTCTGGCATTTGTGGCCTCTCAGCGGGGATACAAGTTTACGGCGATTGTGGATCATCACGCTGCTAAGGACAAGCTGCGTTCCATGCAAGCACTTGGAGCAGAGTTGGTCTTCGTCGGGGATAAAGAATCCTGTGTTCCGTCTACGAGCCTTAGACGTGCGAAGGCCGCAGAAATTGTCGCCGAGACCTCGGATGCATGGTGGCCAGATCAGCACAATAATCCCAACAACCCAGCTGGTTACTGGCAGCTTGCATACGAACTCGATGAGCAAATCCCAGAAAAGGTTGACGTTCTCGTTGCGGCAATCGGAACGGGCGGGACGTTGTGCGGTACAACGGAACATCTGAGGAAGCTTGGGCATACCGCCGAGTCGTTGGCTGTTGAACCCGAAGGCTCCATCATTTTTGGTGGGGTGCCAGGGGCATATAAGCAATCAGGTGCCGGTGCTCCGTCGGGTTTCAAAATCGGCAATAACGTCCGCTACAACCTCATCGACCATGGAGTCAAAGTTAGCGATGTCAAGGCATTCGCTGTGGCCCGAGTGTTGGCTAGGGAACATGGGCTCATGGTTGGAGGCACAGCAGGTGCTGCAATCTACGAAGGTTTGCGTCATCTACACGAGTTTCAGGCAGGAACAACAATGGTCGTCATTGTTTGTGATGCTGGTGAGAAATATCTCGACACAATTTTTGATACTGATTGGCTTCAGAAAAATCATTTGTATTCAGAAGTTATGGAGCGTCAAGTTTCGCGAATGCTCAGAGCCTATGGTGATTCTCGTGCCATTGCTAGTTCCTTCGAGGTGGCCGGGTGATAAAACCAGCTCGTGCAATTGGCCAGCAAACCGTGTCCTACCGTGATGTCTATTCGCTTGCGCTACCCATCGCGGGCGTTCAGCTAGCGGGGGTTGCGCTAACCACGACCGATGTGCTGATGCTGCAGACCCTCGGTGTAGTGGCAATTGCCGGCGGCGGACTCGCAATGCAGTTCTACAACCAGATTCGCACCATGTGTGTCGGTATGGTCACCGCCGGAGGCAACCTAGTAGCCGAGGCCGCGTCGGAGTGGGAAAAGACAGGCGAGGAAGTTGCGGCTGAGCGAATCCGCCAAGCGGTACGCAGTTGCATGGCCGTCGGTACCGCAACTGCAATCATTGGTGGCCTCATCGTGATTTCATTTGGTGCGCTTGCACTCATCTTGCCCATCGACGACACTGTTGCCGAGCTAGCGTTCTCGATGACGGTCGCGCTTGCACCAGGCCTTATCCCGATGATTTGGCTCAATGTCCTGCGGCAGTTTGCAGTCGGCATGCGTCGGCCGGGCTCTCTGCTGGTGGTTACGCTCATCTCCATCGTTGTCAACGCTGCTCTCAACGCTGGATTCCTCCGGCTAACAAGTGTCAATGAATGGGGAACTGCATGGGGACTGGTGGGCATCGGTCTGTCGACCACCTGCGTCCAGGTTTTTACCCTGCTGTCCTTTGCTGGCTTGCTGCAAAGAGACCGTCAGCTACGGAAATTCTTCGCGGTCATTCCGAGGCCCGGCGACGCAGCATGCATGAGGCGCATTATTCGGCTTGGGATTCCAGTTTCGCTTACCTACGGCTCTGAAGCTGCGATTACTACTATCGCAGGTCTAGCGATGGGCCTGGTTAGCCCAGTCATGCTGGCAGCGCACACCGTTGTTAACCAACTCGCTTATATCGTCTACCAAGTATGTATCGGCTTCTCGCACGGAGGATCTATACTGGTCAGCCGTGCATTAGCGGATGGTGCCGAGGCAGTCAAACAGGTATCACGTCGGGTTTTGCACGCAGTGGGTATTTATCTTGCCGTCGTCGGTTTGCTCTGGTTGCTACTGGGCAAGTACGTCGTTGGACTGTTCCTTACTGATTCCAACGTTAGTGCCAATCCCGATGTACGCCATATAGCGACAATCTTGTTGTGCCTTGCCGTGCTTCAGCAGTTCGCTAAAGGCTCCCAGAACGTGCTGGTGGGGCTCCTTCGTGGGCTGCGCGACACGAAGTCGGGTCTCAGTGCGACCCTTTGGGGCTACTGGGCGGTGGGGGTTCCAGCTCTCCTGATTCTTGGCCTTGGCCTTCGTTGGGAAGGATATGGCGTTTGGGTTGGGCTCATCCTTGGCTTTTCCACGACCGCTGCTCTGCTTTACCGCGCTCTGCAGCGTCACCTGCAACCCACTAGTTCCGTGTGACGGCCGAAGCTTCGTAACACCCATCCAGAAATAGTCTGAACCATCCACGTAAAGATGACGTTTTCCCTCTACCGAAGGGGATCCGAGGAGCTGAATATGCGGTCGACTGACCGCCTGCTCCGGAAAGAAGAAAATGAAGGTTAGTTCTCCTCTTACTCCAAGCGTGCTACTGCGTGACTTCCCCGCAAGGGTGCTTTTCGCGGTACTCCTATGCATGTCGCTCGTCCTTCTCGCCGCTTGCTCAGATGGAAATGGAGACGCATCCGCTAGCAGTGAGAAGCGTACCGTCGTCGATGCGCTAGGACGCGAAGTTAAAGTCCCGCAGAATGTCGAGCGAATCCTGATGGGCGGGCAGAAGATGCTTTACACGACGGCGCTTCTGAACCCAGACAATCCAACTGACAAGATCGTTGCCTGGCCAGAGGACCTGAAGGAAAACGACAAAGCCACTTACGACCGCTACGTTGAGAAGTTCCCCAAGATCAAGGACATCCCGACCACAGGCGAGATTTACAACAACACTATGTCGCTGGAACAGGCTCTGGAGTCCCGACCCGATGTCTTCGTAGTAAATGCGGGTGTCTTCGACGCGGCTAAAGATGCTGGAATCGTTGATGGATTAGAAAAGGCAGGCGTGCCGACGGTGACTGTCGACTACTTCATTGACCCAGTGAAAAACACCGAGCCCAGTATTCGAATGATGGGACAACTGCTGGGGCGTGAAAAGCAGGCGGAAGACTTTATCAACTACTACGAGAAGAAGGTCAACAAGGTCGCTGACCGCCTTGCCGAGAAGAAACCAGCACCGACACCGACATTCCTGTGGCGAGCACCCGGTTACTTTGACTGCTGCTCAACCTTCGCCAAGTCCAACCTGGCGCAGATTGTCAATTTTGCCGGTGGACTAAACCTTGGCGACGAAATGATTGATGCGAAGCAAGGGCAGGTATCGCCAGAGGCATTGGCCGGGAAGAATCCTGAAGTCATCATTGCCACAGGCGCAGACTGGGATCAGGGTAAGACTCCGGTCAAGGAAGGAAATTACGTACCGCTGGGTTACTCGGAATCGAAGGAAGAGGCGCAAAAGGCCCTTCACGATGTCGTCGGTAAGCAACCCGCTGTGCGTGAAGTCGACGCGGTGAAAAGTAAGCGTACTTTCGTCGCATGGCATCATTTTTACGATTCGCCATATAACTTCCTGGCAGTCGAGATGTTTGCAAAGGCCATGCACCCGGACTTGTTCGGCGACATTGACACTGAACGAGAGGTACAGGACCTGCACGATAAGTTCCTGCCAATCGAGGCCTCGGGCACCTTCTGGACTGGGCTGGAGTGATGTCGAACATGCAAGTTTCGCACGGAAACCTGGCAACAACGCAGGGGAGCGGAGACGCCGTTCGCGGGGAGCAGGAAGTCAGCCCTGATAGAGTAATGGTGCAGTCAACTTTTCACTGGTATCAGCGCGCAGCACGGAAGAAGTGGGTGATAATCGCTCTGATTACTGTGGTGTTGGCTTTGACATCGCTTGCTGACTTTCTACTCGGTGGCGGTAGCATGCCTGCCAGCGAAGTTTTGCATACATTGACCCATCCGGTTGGTGCGCGACCCATTGACCACCAGATTGTTTTCGACATTCGGCTTCCGATGACCGTGACTGCAGTGCTCGTCGGAGCGACGCTGGCAGCGGCGGGCTCACAAATGCAGACAATTCTGGGAAATCCCCTGGCCGAGCCGTACACCCTGGGCGTGTCAGCGGCGGCCGGATTCGGTGCTGCCCTGGCTGTGGTCACCGGCTTCGCTTCTGAGGGAATCGGTGCGGTGCTGGGGATGGCCGGGACTGCGTGGGTGTTCGCGATGCTGGCCTGCGCTGCGATTCTGCTCTTTTCCCGATTTCGTGGCCCAGGAGTCGAGGGGATGATTCTCCTCGGTATCGCGATTGTATTCTTTTTCGACGCTCTACTGGCCCTGATGCAATACCTGGCCTCGGAGACGCAGTTGGAACAGGTTGTGTTCTGGACGATGGGTAGTCTCACCCGCTCGAACTGGACGCAGATTGCGTTGCTCGCGGTGATATTCGTGATGGGGCTACTCTTCTTTTACCTCAATGCCTGGTCGCTGACTGCATTCCGGATGGGCGATGACCGCGCAAAAGCCCTTGGCGTAGACGTTGATCGACTGCGTGCGCTGACCCTTATCGTGGTGTCCTTTATGGCGGCAACCGCTGTGTCGATGGCCGGTACGATTGGATTTATCGGTCTCGTCGGCCCACACGTTGCGCGCTTATTGGTAGGCGAAGATCAACGTTATTTTCTTACTGCTTCGACTTTGGTAGGGGCGCTGCTTCTGGTTGCGGCATCGGCAGTGTCGAAGGTGATTCAACCGGGTGTAATTCTTCCCGTAGGCATTATTACCGCAATTGTAGGAGTGCCCGTATTTGTCGCGATTATCGCTGGCCAGAGGAGGAAAATGTGGGTTGGCTAAAGGCAAGTCGCTTTGTCGGGAACGACGCTGTACATGGTCATCACGACAGCCCCAGTAAACCTGACGGTAAACCCCTCGGCGAAACCCCTCCAGAATCGTCCGCTCTTAGCGCGCGAGGAGTGTCTTTTGCTTACGACGGCCATCATGTCCTGCACAATGTCGACGTTGGGCCTCTTCCGATGGGAAGCGTGACTGCGTTGGTCGGTCCCAACGGAGCTGGCAAATCGACACTGCTGAGGTGTTTGGCGGGCCTTGAAAACTGCTCGGGGCAGGTACGTGCTGAAAGATCTCTATATTTGCCACAGGACCCTCCGCCGCTGAGCTCATTGACCGTGTACGAAAGCGTCCTGCTTGCCCGGCAACAGTCATTTTCTGGGTTTTCCGCACTGCGTGTCGGATCCACAGTGCGGGCAGAAGTGCAGGCCACCATTGAACGACTTGGGTTGGTTGCGTTGTCATCGCGGCTGATGTCTGAGTTGTCTGGGGGACAGCGGCAGTTGGTGAGTTTTGCGCAGGCGGTTGTGCGACGACCTCGGGTATTGCTTCTCGACGAGCCCACCAGCGCACTCGACCTGCGTAACCAATTGATGCTTCTCGGGCAGGTACGCAAGTGTGCGCGGGAATTGCCCTGCGCGGTAGTGATGACACTTCATGACCTGGGGCAAGCGGCGCGCTTTTGCGAACATGTGGTTGTTCTAGCCGATGGTCGGGTCAGCAGTGCAGGGCCTCCGGCAGAGGTCATTAATGAAGCTATGCTGCGAGAGGTTTATCAGGTAGAAGGTGCGGTGCTCCCGACTCGCAATGGCGGGCTGGCGGTCGAAGCGTCGGAGGCACTCTAGCGCAGACCCGTGACTGTAGCGCACGCTCTCGGCTGTTCTACAGCCACGAATGAGCGCTAAAGTGCAGGGCCCGACGAGCGCCCCAGCCGGCGCCCCCCCCTAACTGCCCCTAGTAGTAGAACGGGAACTCGTCCCAGTTCGGGTCACGCTTTTCCAGGAACGCTTCCTTGCCCTCGACGGCCTCGTCGGTCATGTACGCCAGGCGAGTAGCCTCGCCCGCGAAGACCTGCTGGCCCATCAGTCCGTCATCGGTCAGGTTGAAAGCGAACTTCAGCATGCGCTGCGCCGTTGGGGACTTACCGTTGATCATGCGGCCCCACTCCACCGCGACATCTTCCAGCTCAGCGTGGTCGGCGACCTCGTTGACAGCGCCCATGCGGTGCATGGTCTCAGCGTCGTAGGAACGGCCGAGGAAGAAAATCTCGCGGGCAAACTTCTGACCAACCTGCTTCGCCAGGTAGGCCGAGCCATAGCCGGCATCGAAAGATCCCACGTCAGCGTCGGTCTGCTTAAAGCGGGCCTCCTGGCGGGATGCCAGTGTCAGGTCACACACCACGTGCAGGGAGTGTCCGCCACCTGCGGCCCAACCATTGACCACGGCAATGACAACCTTCGGCATAGTGCGAATCAGGCGCTGCACCTCCAGGATGTGCAGGCGGCCACCCTCGACCTTGGCACGCGCGGTATCGATGGTGGATGCGTCCGCGGTAGCGTCGTCATGCTCGTGGGATGTGGCGTACTGGTAGCCGGAACGACCGCGAATGCGCTGGTCACCACCCGAACAGAATGCCCAGCCACCGTCCTTGGTGCTCGGGCCGTTACCGGTCAGCAGCACAACGCCGACATCCGGGGTGCGACGCGCGTGGTCGAGCGCGCGGTAGAGCTCATCGACGGTATGCGGGCGGAATGCGTTACGAACCTCCGGGCGATCAAACGCAATACGCACAATGCCGTTTTCGCGGCCCTCGCCGACGTGGCGGTGGTAGGTGATGTCGGTCAAATCCTCAAAACCATCAACCGTCTTCCACTGCTCGGGGCGGAAGGGGTTATCGGTCGAGTACTTCGCGGTATCAGTCATGGCTTCCAGCATAAAGGTCTCTAGCATGAGGGGTATGTCTGTGTCCGCTGCGCCCAACATCCAGCTTCCGCCCATCGATGACATCCTCGACCGCGCCCACGTCGTCGCGCTGCCCATGGCAGTGAAATTCCGTGGCGTCACCACCCGCGAGGCACTCCTCATCGACGGCCCCGTCACCTGGGGCGAGTTCGCTCCCTTCCTGGAATACGAGGCGTCCGAGGCCGCCGCGTGGCTGCGCTCGGCCATCGAATGCGCATACGTCGGCCTGCCCATCCCGAAGCGCGAGTTTGTCGAGGTCAACGCCACCATCCCCGCCGTCACACCCGACCAGGTGCCGGAGGTCGTGGCGCGCTACCCCGGGTGCCGCACGTTTAAGGTCAAGGTCGCAGAGAGCGGCCAATCGCTTAACGACGACATCGAGCGCGTAGCCGCCGTCCGCACCGCGGTGGCCGAAGCCTATGGCTATGAACCTGTGGTGCGGGTGGATGCGAATCGTGGCTGGTCGGTGGAGCAGGCCATCCGCGCCGCTCATGAGTTGGGGCCGCTGGAGTACATGGAGCAGCCCGTTGCGACTGTCGCCGAGCTCCGCGCGGTCCGCGACACAGTGGGGGAGTTTTGCCCGATTGCTGCCGATGAGTCGATTCGCAAGGCCGAGGATCCGTATTTGGTTGCGCGCGAACAGGCGGCGGACGTGGGCGTAATGAAGGTCGCGCCGCTTGGTGGACCACGCTGCTTGCTTCGGTTGGCCGAGGAGCTCGCGATGAAGGTGACGGTCGCCAGCGCCCTGGACACCGGTGTTGGCATGGCCGCCGGTTTGTTCACGGCGGCGGCCCTGCCTGCCACAGAGCTGCAGCCGGAGCCGAACGCGGCGGGTTTGGCCACGTCCTCGCTGTTTATCGAGGACGTCATCGAGCCCCGGCCACTTATCGATGGCCGACTGCCCGTCACCAACCCCGCTCCCGACCCTTCCCGCCTGGCCGAGCTCGCCGCGCCGGGCCCCCGCCGCGATTGGTGGTTCGACCGCCTCCGCGCGGCGTACGCCCATCTATAACGCCAAGAAAGTGACTAGGTTTATGACACTTTGAGCCCGGTAGGTTCAGGCGGTGAATGCATCACC